>NZ_FYEC01000014.1:0-141880 GCF_900187635.1 Pseudomonas sp. Irchel 3H3
GCTCGTTGAAAATCGCCGGCCAGGAAGTCACCGGGGCCAACAAGGCCGAGCGCAAGCAGTTGCGCAAAGACGTGCAGATGGTGTTCCAGAGCCCGTACGCGTCGCTCAACCCGCGGCAGAAAATCGGCGACCAATTGGCCGAGCCGCTGCTGATCAACACCAACTTGAGCGCTGCCGAACGGCGCGACAAAGTCCAGGCGATGATGAAGCAGGTCGGCCTGCGTCCCGAGCATTACCAGCGTTATCCGCACATGTTTTCCGGTGGCCAGCGCCAGCGGATCGCCCTCGCCCGGGCAATGATGCTGCAACCGAAAGTGCTGGTGGCGGACGAACCGACCTCGGCGCTGGACGTGTCGATCCAGGCCCAGGTGCTGAACCTGTTCATGGACCTGCAGCAGGAATTCAACACCGCCTACGTGTTCATCTCCCACAACCTGGCGGTGGTGCGCCATGTGGCCGACCACGTGATGGTGATGTACCTCGGCCGGCCAGTGGAAATGGGCCCCAAAGAGGACATCTACACCCGCCCCCTGCACCCCTACACCCAGGCCCTGCTGTCGGCCACACCGACCATCCACCCGGACCCGGACAAACCGAAAATCAAGATCGTCGGCGAACTGCCCAACCCGCTGAACCCACCGTCCGGCTGCGCCTTCCACAAGCGCTGCCCGTACGCCACCGAGCGTTGTAGTACCGAAGAGCCGGCCTTGCGTTTGCTCGACAGCCGCCAGGTAGCGTGTCATTACGCCGAGCAATTTCTCGAGGGGGCGGCCCGACAAACTGCTGCACGGGTATCTGTAGCTCTGCCACTCAACGCGTCCTAGCTTGCCGACAGACTGTTCACCTTGAGTCGTTGCGGTCGAGCAGTTGCAGCAGACTGTGCACATCCGTCAGCGCTGGCGCATGGGCGCCGGCATGGCGGCAAGATATGGATGCGCAAGCCGCTGAAAATCGCAGGCGCGCGCGCAGGTCGGAGATCCCCAGCAACTGCGCCGCCAGCCAACCGGCCATGCACGCGTCTCCTGCGCCCACCGTGTCTGCCACGTTCACGGCAATCGCCGGCTGCTCGAATTGGCTGTCCGGGGTGTGGAGAATCATCCCGTGCTCGCCTCGAGTAAACAGGATCTGCGCGTGAGGATTGAGCGCACGCAGCTCATCCATTGCCTGTTGTTCGGACAGTCCTGGATAGATATGCCGAAGGTCTTCGTCGGAGAGCTTGATCATGTCGGCAAGGGCGGTCATCGTCGGGAAGGTCTGCTCGCGATAATGGCTGTCCATCAAATTGCGCCAGTTTGGGTCAAAACTGATCCGCTTGCCCGCTGCCTTGGCCTGCTGAGCTATGTTCACCAGCCTGCCGGCCAGTGGCTGTCGCGCCAGGCTGATGCAACTGAAATGACACAGTTGCGCCTGGTCAATCCATCCTTCAGGCATCAACTGCGGATCAAAAAACAGATCGGCCTCTCCCGCAAAAAAATACTGTGGGGGGCGGCTGGATGGAACGATGGCGACCAAAGGCGTGCGGTCTACCCGTTGGATAAACCGCCTATCCAGCCCTGCCGCTTGCGACTGCGCCACGATCTCGTCACCCAGTGAATCCATGCTCACCGAACCTGCAAAAGCGCAGCTAACACCCAAGCGACTGAGCGCGCGTGCCACGTTCCAGGGCGCACCACCCGGGTAGCCCTGCCACTGTCCAGGAGTGCCCTGGACAAGGTCGGTCAGCGCTTCGCCAAATACGACTGCGCGAGGCAATCCCATGCTCATTTCCTCAATGCTGTGTTGTAGGTAACTGCTGGCCAACTAGCTTGGACCGTTAATCACTGACGCACTATGCCTTGCTGTTGGCCGGACGGGTTCAGATATTAAAACCAGGTTTCCATCTGGATGCCGTACTGCCATACGCCACCTGCATTGAAGTCCGACTTGCCGAAGGAGTCAGCGGTACTGTAGCTGTCCAGGTCCGACGACCAGTCCATGACACTGGCGAACACGCGCAATTCTGGACGTGTGAGCAGGTCGCCAACATCCGGTTTGAACGTCGGGGCAATGGTGAACTTCCAGAAGTCACCGTCGACCGCATTCCGTTGCAGGTAGCCCTTGGGGTCGAGGTCCATGGTTTGCCAGCTCACTTCGTAGGCCATCTCGAAGTTGCGGTTGATTTCATTGGCCAACCGTACGTTCAGGGTCATCCAGCGGTAATCGTCACCCTTGACGTACCGGTCCTTGCTTTGCTCGGCCAACAGGCTGGGGCCGATGCGCCAGCCTTGTGCGATTGGCGTCTCACCGTAAACCGCCAGTCGCAGAGCGCGGGCGTCGTCGATCAGTTCGCCATCCGAGCCGATATTCTTGACCTCTGCCCCCAGGCCTTGCCCGTAGAGCAGCGCCGTCTTGAAGAAGCCTTGCCGGCCGAAAAAGTCTTTCTGGTGATTGGCCAGCATGCTCTGCAAACCGGAATCCGCAGGCGACAGACCCGCTTCATTGCTGCGGATGGAAATGTCGTTTTTCTTTGCCCCAATGGCATTGAACATCCACTGCCACTGCCCCCTGTCGAAGAACTGGTTGGAGGTCAGGATGTAGCTTTCCACATCGGCATCGACACCGTCCTCACTGAAATCGCCGTAGTTACGCCCGACCAGGGAGTAATTCGAACGCCAGTCCTGGTTCATCTGCACATCGTAGATGCCACCGCCGGTGCCGGCCAGGAAGACCACGTCCGAGTCCAGCCAGTGGATATCGAAGTTATCCCGGTCGAATCGTTTGCCTGCCCACAAGGTGGAGTTCTCGAACACTGAGTTGCCCTTGAAGGCGGCGAGATGATCGAGTTCGGTGAACACCTGACGCACGTTGAGGTTGCTCTCGTCGGCCGTCCAGTCATTGGAACTCTCCACACCGTCGGCGATGGACACGGTGAATTTGGCCCGGGTGCCGTTTTGCGCATAGGTCTCTTTCGACAGGTCTATGCGCATGTACGTGTCGTCTTCGTTGCCAAGTCGTCCGACGGCACCACCGACTGAACCGGCCGGGGTTGTGTAGGGACCGCCGCGACCACCACCGAGCCCATCGTTGACCAGCAATCCGGAACGGGCATAGCCCTTGAAGCTGAAGCCGTCGGTGAGGTGTCCGCTGCTGCCCTGCTTTTCCAGGCTTTGCTGACGGGCTTCGAGTTTTGCCACACGGGTATCCAGGGCCGGCGCCGAACTGGCTGCAGCCGTCGACGCTGCTGGCTGCAAGGCGGGAGTGGCAAGCTTGAGCTGTTGCAATTCCCTGGCAAGTGCCTGGGTTTGCTGCTCGGCAGCGGCAGCGCGTTTTTCCGCGGCACTGGCACGGGCTTCAAACGCGGCCATGCGTTGTTCCAATGTCGCGGCCTGGGAGGTTGCCGCCGAGGTGCCAAGCACACCTGCGAGTAGCCAGCTTGATGCTTTCTGCATGTCGATTTCCTGTGTTGTTTTTATTGTCGTTGCTGCCGTGACTGGGCTCTTTTTCGCGAAGGGTGATTTGTCAAAAACCACGAAAAAAAAGATGCCTCATCGCAAATTCGCTGTTACATTTGGCGATGTTAACGTTAACTTTTATAAAAACAAAAATAAAGGGGCCTTTATGAAACTGCTCAAATCGATCTTTCCAGCAGCACTGTTCACCCTCTGTGCCGGGCTTCCATCCCTCTCGAACGCAGCCGATCTGACGATCTCCTGCGGTGCGGTGGGTGCGGAGTTGCAACTGTGCAAGGAGGCTGTCGAGGCGTGGTCAAAACAGACCGGTCACCACGTCGAGGTGGTTTCTACGCCTAATTCGGCAACCGAAAGGTTGTCGTTCTACCAGCAGATCCTCAGTGCGCAGTCCGCCGACATCGACATCATTCAAATCGATATGGTCTGGCCAGGGATGTTGGCCAAACACCTGATGGATCTGCGCGAGGTGCTTGCAGCCAACGCCACCCAAGGCTATTTCCAGGCACAGGTGGATAACGCCACGGTGAACGGACGGCTGGTGACGATGCCGTGGTTCACCGACTCGGGCCTGCTGTATTACCGCAAGGACTTGCTCGAGAAGTACCACCTGCCGGTTCCCCAGACGTGGGAGGAAATGACCGCGACCGCCAGGAGTGTCCAGCAGGCAGAGCGCACGGCCGGGAATCCCAATGCCTGGGGTTACATCTTCCAAGGGCGTGCCTACGAAGGCCTGACCTGCAATGCGCTGGAGTGGATCAGCAGCCATCCGGAAGGCGGGCTGGTCAATTCACGAGGCGATATCGTGGTCAACAGCCAGGCCTCGAGAACGGCGTTGACCCTGGCCAAAAGCTGGGTCGGCGACATCTCCCCACGGGGCGTGCTCAATTACACCGAGGAAGAAGGTCGCGGCGTATTCCAGTCGGGCAATGCGCTGTTCATGCGTAACTGGCCGTATGTCTGGGCCTTGGTACAAAGCCAGGACAGCGCAGTAAAAGACAAGGTTGGCGTCGCTCCCCTGCCCCGCGGCGGCGACGCTGGCAGCCATGCATCGACCCTCGGTGGTTGGGGCCTGGCGGTGTCGCGGTACAGCGCCCAGCCAAAACTTGCCGCCGAGCTGGTGAGCTACCTGAGCAGTGCGCAAGAACAAAAACGTCGTGCGCTGATCGGCGCCTATAACCCGGTTATCGAGTCGCTCTACCAAGACCCTGAATTGCTCGCGGCAATGCCTTACTACAGCCAGCTGCACAGCATTCTCAACGCTGGAGTGATGCGCCCCGCCTCGATCACTGCCGATCGCTATCCACGAGTCTCCAATGCGTTCTTCGATCGAGTACATGGCGTACTGGCGGACGAGTTGCCTGTCGATCAGGCGCTGGTCGACCTGGAAAGCGAACTCACGCGCATCAAACGCCGGAACTGGTAAGTCAAAGGAAGGAAATCAGCATGTCTGTCTCTGCTACCCACGCCCCCGGTGACGAGCTCCTGCTCACCCGGGAAACGCCCGTACAACGTCGCCGAGTGCGCGCCGCCTGGTTGTTCCTGACACCCATGCTGCTGTGTCTGGCCCTGGTGGCAGCCTGGCCACTGCTGCGCACATTCTGGTTCAGCCTGACCGACGCCAACCTGGCGGACACCGATGGCGGATCCTTCGTTGGCTTGAGCAATTACCTGTTCCACAACGGTTCGTCCTGGTCGGGCATCCTGGTCGATCCTCAATGGTGGAACGCGGTGCGTAACACCTTGCATTTCACCGTGGTGTCGGTGGGCCTGGAAATCGTCCTGGGACTGCTGGTGGCGTTGCTGCTCAACATCAAGTTCACCGGACGCTCAATGGTGCGTGCGTTGATTCTGATTCCCTGGGCGATTCCGACCATTGTCTCGGCGAAAATCTGGTCGTGGATGCTCAACGACCAGTTCGGCATCATCAATCACATGATGCTCAGCCTCGGCCTGATTGACGCGCCCCTGGCCTGGACGGCCGATGCGGATCTGTCGATGTGGGCGGTGATCATCGTCGATGTCTGGAAGACCGTGCCTTTTGTCACGCTGCTGATGCTGGCGGCCTTGCAGATGTTGCCGAGCGATTGCTACGAGGCTGCCAGGGTCGATGGCATTCACCCGCTGAAGGTGTTCTGGCGTGTCACGCTGCCGCTGCTGATGCCCGCGCTGCTGGTGGCGGCGATCTTCCGCATCCTCGATTCGCTGCGGGTGTTCGACGTTATCTATGTGCTGACCTCGAACTCATCGAGCACCATGAGCATGTCGGTCTACGCCCGCCAGCATCTGGTGGAGTTCCAGGACGTTGGCTACGGCAGCGCGGCTTCGACGCTGCTGTTCCTGGTGGTTGCGGTCATCGCCCTGCTTTACCTGTACCTCGGACGTCGTCAATTGGAGGTGCGCGCATGAGCCCGCGTCTACTGAAAAAAGCCCTGTTGCGCCTCGGGTTCTGGTGTCTGATCGGGATATTGCTGCTGTATGCGGTCTTCCCTTTCTACTACGCCATCGTGACGTCGCTGAAGCCGTCCAGCGCCTTGTTCGAGGTGAGCTACTGGATCAAGAACCCCGACTTCTCCAATTATTCGGCGGTCCTGCATCAAGCCTCATTCCTGCAGGCCATCGGCAATTCGCTGGTGGTTGCCCTGTGCGTGGTGGCGCTGGCGCTATTCCTCAGCCTGACCGCCGCCTACGCCTTGGGCCGGGTCAAGTTCCGTGGCCGTGGCACGGTGTTGATGCTGGTCCTGGGGGTGTCGATGTTTCCCCAGGTCGCGGTGCTGTCAGGGCTGTTCGAGGTGATCCGCGCGCTGGGCCTGTACAACACGTCCTGGGCGTTGATCCTGAGCTACACGATTTTCACCCTGCCCTTCACTGTCTGGGTGCTGACCACGTTCATGGGACAACTGCCCCATGAACTGGAGGAAGCGGCAATCATGGACGGCGCGTCCCCCTGGGTCACGCTGACCCGAGTGCTGTTGCCGCTGCTCTGGCCCGCACTGGTTACCACTGGCTTATTGGCGTTCATTGCCGCGTGGAACGAGTTCCTGTTTGCCCTGACCTTCACCCTCACCGACACGCAACGCACAGTGCCGGTCGCCATCGCCTTGATTTCCGGCGGCAGCCCCCACGAGTTGCCTTGGGGGTTGTTGATGGCGGCCTCGGTGATAGTCACCGTCCCACTGGTGATTCTGGTGTTGATCTTCCAGCGCCGAATCGTTTCCGGTCTCACTGCCGGCGCGTTAAAGGGTTGATGCCCAACAAAGACAAGGAACAGCATCGTGATCAAACTGAAACTAGACAACGTCAACAAACAATTGGGCGGCGCGCGGATTCTGCGCGACGTCAGCCTCGAAATCGCGGCGGGTGAATTCGTGGTGTTCGTCGGTCCTTCGGGCTGCGGCAAGTCGACCCTGCTGCGACTGATCGCCGGACTGGATTCGATCTGCGGCGGCGACCTGCTGATCGATGGGCAGCGAGCCAACGACCTGGAGCCACGCGAACGTGGGGTCGGCATGGTGTTTCAGTCGTATGCGCTGTACCCGCACATGAGCGTCTACGACAACATCAGTTTTGGTCTCAAATTGGCCAAGACGGAAAAGAGCAGCCTGCGCGAACGCGTGCTGAAAACCGCGCAGATCCTGCAATTGGACAAACTGCTGCAACGCAAGCCAAGGGAACTGTCTGGAGGACAACGCCAGCGTGTGGCCATGGGCAGGGCCATGGCGCGGGAACCGGACATTCTGTTGTTCGATGAGCCGCTCTCCAATCTGGATGCATCCTTGCGCGTACAGATGCGCAACGAAATCGCCCGGCTGCATGATCGGCTGGGCTCGACCATGATCTATGTGACCCACGATCAGGTTGAAGCGATGACCCTGGCCGACAAAATTGTCGTGCTCAATGGGGGTCGCGTCGAACAGGTCGGTTCACCGCGCGAACTCTACGAGCGCCCGGCCAGCCGCTTTGTCGCCGGCTTCCTGGGTTCGCCCACGATGAATTTCCTGCCCGCGCTCCTGCAGGCACCCGGTGAACACAGCCAGGTCGATACCGGTATCTGGGGCGCCACGTCCCTGCCCTTCGACAGCTCAAACCTGGCGCCGGGCACGCCGCTGAGCCTGGGGATTCGCCCGGAGCACATGTCACTCAAGGCAGCCACGGGCAGCAGCGGCATCGCCGTGACCGGGGTTGAATACCTGGGCAGCGAAACCTATGTGCACCTCAAGACAGCGCAGGACGAACCGCTGGTCTGTCGTTGCGAGGTCAGCGCCGGATGGCAGGTCGGCGATCGGGTCGAGCTGCGACTGGAGGTCGCCCATCTGCACCTGTTCGACGCCGACGGCAGCGCCTTGAAGCGCTACCCACAGACGATTGAAACCCCATCGGATGGCGTCCCGTTGCGCTCGGCACGAGCAGGCGCCCTATGACTGAGTCCTTGAATCCCATGAACGCTCCCATGCCTGGCGCCCTCGAGCTTGCGCAGCATGCGCTGCGTGACGGCCTGTCTCGCGTCATCCACGATTATCGACCCGGGTATCACATTGCCCCCCCTGTGGGCTGGATGAACGACCCTAACGGGGTGGTGTACTTTCGTGGCGAATATCACGTGTTCTATCAGCACTACCCCTTCGAAGCGAAATGGGGCCCGATGTATTGGGGGCATGCAAAGAGTGCCGACCTGGTCCATTGGCAGCATCTGCCCATTGCATTGGCGCCCGGCGATGAGTTCGACCGAGACGGTTGTTTTTCCGGGAGCGCGGTAGTCTGCGGCGATACCCTGGCGCTGATCTACACCGGGCATACCTGGCTTGGGGAAGTCGGTGACGAGCGTTGCATCCGTCAAGTCCAGTGCCTGGCCACCAGCAGCGACGGCAACCGGTTCGTCAAGCATGGCGTCGTCATCGAGAGCGCGCCGCAAGAAGATATCATGCACTTTCGCGACCCCAAGGTCTGGCAGGAGAATGACTGCTGGTACCTGATTGCCGGCGCCCGCCTGGGCAATGTGCCGTTGCTCCCGCTGTACCGTTCCACGGACCTGCATACCTGGGAGTTCCTCGACTATGTGTCCAGCGGCAGCGAGGGTGATGGTTATATGTGGGAGTGCCCGGATCTGTTCCGCCTGAACGGACGCGATGTGCTGCTGTACTCCCCGCAAGGCATGCATCCCCAGGGCTACGAACGGCTCAATAAGTACCAGACCGGTTATCGAGTGGGCCGACTCGACAGCGAATGGCACTTCACGGGCGGGCCGTTTATCGAGCTGGATCACGGCCATGATTTCTATGCCGCACAAACCCTACTTGCCGCCGACGGTCGGCGCCTGGTGTGGGCGTGGCTCGACATGTGGGAAAGCCCGATGCCGAGCCAGGCCCATCACTGGTGCGGCATGCTCGGTTTGCCGCGCGAGCTGGAACTGTGTGCCGATCGCCTGTACATGTATCCGGCACGGGAACTCACCGCTCTGCGCCAAGCGCCATTGCCGGGCACGCCGTGGTGGGATGAATCGGGAACCCGCTGGGTGCCGGAAGTGAAGGGTGACATGCTCGAAATCCATGTGCATCTGGATCTGCTCGGCTGCACCGGGCAGGTGGGAGTCGCCTTGCGTTGCAGTGAGGACGGCCAGGAGGAAACGCTGCTGTACTACGATGCGGCCCTGCATCGTCTGGTGCTTGACCGCAGCCGCTCGGGTGCGCAAGTCAGCGGGCAGCGCAACGTGGCGATAGACCCGGCACAAGAGCACCTGGAACTGCATGTGTTCCTCGATCGCTCGTCCATCGAGGTGTTCGACGAAAACGGTCAATTCACCCTCAGCAGTCGCCTTTATCCGCGGCCAGACAGTCTGGGCGTGAAGCTGCTTGCCAGTGGCAGTGGCGGGCGCGTCTCCATCCCCAACGCTTGGCCTCTTGCCTCGGGCTGGTTATGAGCCGCGTCATTGGAGTCGCGAGAAGCGCGGGCCCTGTGGCATGATCGCGCGTCAACCTGACAGGTTTCGCCTCGCATGACTTCAGTGAAAGACGTTGCACAGCTGGCCGGCGTGTCCCTGATGACGGTTTCTCGAGCGCTCAATAATCCGGAAAAGTTGAGCCCCGAAACCCTGCAGCGGGTGCGCCAGGCGATTGATCAACTGCAATTCGTGCCGAGTTTGTCGGCGCGCAGAATGCGCGGTGACAATCTGCAGTCGCGAACCATTGGTGTGTTCGCGCTGGACACCGCGACCACACCGTTTGCGGTCGAGTTGCTGCTGTCCATCGAACAGACCGCACAGCAAGCCGGCTGGAACGTCTTTATCCTCAACCTGTTGAGCAACCCGCCCACCGACCAGAACATCGACCTGATGTTGTCGCACCGTCCCGACGGCTTGATCTTCAGCGCCATGGGCTTTCGCCAGGTGAGCATTCCGGAGCGTTTGAAGAGCAAACCCCTGGTACTCGCCAATTGCCTGGCAGATGACAGCCACCTGGTGAGTTATGTGCCGGACGACGAATCAGGCCAGTATCGAGCCGTACACCATGCGTTGAGCCAGGGCTATCGGCGCCCGCTGTGTATCAATCTGCCCAAGCAAAGCCTGGCCTGGGGCCTGCGACAGAAAGGCCTGCAGCGTGCCTGTCAGGCATTCGGCCTGGCGCCTGACTCACTCCTGCAATACGACCTTTCCGATCATGACGCCTATGGTGAAACCGCAGCCATCCTCGACCGGCACATCCTCGACGGTCGCCCGCAATTCGACATTCTGATCTGTGGCAACGACCGTATTGCCTTTTGTGCCTATCAGTTGTTGTTCGGCCGCGGCCTGAAAATCCCCGACGATGTCGCCGTGCTCGGCTACGACAACATGATCGGTATCGCCGAGCTGTTCATCCCGCCCCTGACCACGGTGCAACTGCCCTACTACGAGATCGGTCGCCAGGCTGCCCGGCACCTGATCGAGACCCTTGAGGTATCGGGAACCCAGCCGGTTGATTGTCCATTGGTGGTCAGGTCATCTCTCCAGGAAACTCAACTTCCCTCCCCTGCTGGAAAAGCATGAGTTGGCGACTGGGATTCTCGGCATGATCAATGGTTATCTGGGTGACCGTGACTCGGGGCTGTCGCGGGAAAACACCCGGCGACTTCAGAGTCGCACTGGGTCGCTTTCAACGCACAGGGCTTCGAGCAGTACCTGCTCCAAGATAGCGAAGAAGCATTTGATGTGGGGCTGCTTCAATGCCTGAGGGCGGGTCACCAGGTAGACGTCCATATCGGGTAGATCGATATCCGCAAATAACTCAATCAAGTCTTTCGCCAGGACTCGAGGCAGCACGGCGACTCCCAATCCCTCTCTCACCGACTCGAGTTGCACGGCGAATGAACTCACGCTGATCTGCGTACGTTCCAAACCCGCCGCCTTTGCTGCACGCATTTGCGGCAACATGTCTTGAGGAGGAAGCAAGGCGATATTGCCTGCTGTGGCCGGGGTCAACTCAGGAAAGCGCTTCAGGTACCCTGCAGCAGCGAAGATGCCATAGGCAAGCTTGCCTATGGGTCGATAAATCAACGATGGCTCGCCCAGATGTACCGTGCGTACAGCAATGTCGGCCACACCGCGGACAATCTTGTGAAAGTCGGCTGAGACCAGCAACTCTACCGAGCAAAGCGGATGCGCAGTGGTGAAACGACGCGCAGCCTCCAATACCCGAGAAGAGAACCCCTCTCCCGCACTGACCAGAACACTGCCAGATAGCTCGGTCTGCACACCGGACAAATCAGCCACTGCTTGACGCCTCAGGCCTGCCTCCGCAGCGAGTGCGACATCCACCAGAGATAAACCCCGCGAGGTCAACCGACATCCCTCGACACCACGTTCGAGGAGTGGCTCGCCCAGAGCCGCCTCAAGTTGGCTCAGGCGACGAGACAGGGTAGACGCCGCGATACCTAGCAACTGGCCCGCTT
The DNA here is from genome assembly GCF_900187635.1 of Pseudomonas sp. Irchel 3H3. NCBI lineage: Bacteria > Pseudomonadati > Pseudomonadota > Gammaproteobacteria > Pseudomonadales > Pseudomonadaceae > Pseudomonas > Pseudomonas sp. Irchel 3H3. Next base: position 11,370 of record NZ_FYEC01000014.1, read on the forward strand.
GAAGAAAGCTGCCACGCCGCGAGACTGCCAACAACAGCCGCAGATCATCCCAATTTGCTTGCACCGCCATGCGCTCTTCCTTCCTTGGTTTGCAGATATGCAAATCCATTATGCCGTAGTGGTTGTTTTTCAGGAGAGATCTCAACGGTATATCTACTGGCCTTTGAAACAACGGGAATGGACTGTATGACTACTGGCCCCAACGACTATGCGCAACGCGCCGCGGCAGCCTTCAATCGCCGCGATGTAGAGACAATGCTTGCACTGGTGCATGAAGACTTTATCTACCTCGATAGCATGGGGATTCAAGTCGGTCGCCAATCCATGCGCAAACGCGAGACCGCGATTTTCGACGCACTGCCCGATGCGCAAGTGACTCTCACCCCATTCATGGTCGCGGACGATCGTTTGGCGTTGACGGCCTTGCTGAGCGGCACCTTTACCGCCCCGCTGGTGCTGCCTGGCCGGGTGATTGCCCCCCACGGACGGCCTATCACCCTCCACTATGCTGCGCATTTCACCTTCAAGGATGGGCTGGTGATCCGTGAGGAGGCGTTCTTCGACAGTGCTGTGTTGATGCCGTTAGCCCAACAGGGGGAGAGTTAATCCATGCGCAACGCATTTGTTACTGGCGCAACCGGCTTGCTGGGCAACAATCTGGTACGAGAACTGATCGCTCGTGGCTACTCCGTCAAAGCCCTGGTCCGCTCCAGAGCCAAAGGTGAACAGCAGTTCAACAAACTGCCGAAGGTGGAACTGGTCGTTGGGGACATGGCCGACGTCAGCGCATTCGCACCATCGTTGCAAGGTTGCAATGTGGTGTTTCATACCGCGGCCTTTTTTCGCGACAACTACAAGGGCGGCAGCCACTGGAAAGAACTGGAAAAGGTCAATGTCATTGGTACGCAGGACCTGATTGATCAGGCCTACCGCGCCGGTATACGACAGTTTATCCACACCTCTTCGATTGCCGTGCTCGACGGTGCGCCTGGCACCTCCATCGATGAGACGTGTCTGCGCGCCGACGCCGACGCAGACGACTACTACCGCAGCAAGATACTCGCCGACCAAGTCATCTTATCGTTCCTGGAAGCACATCCTGATATGCATGCCTGCATGGTGCTGCCTGGTTGGATGTGGGGCCCCGCCGACATCGGTCCGACCTCCTCGGGACAGTTGGTACAGGATGTCGTGAACGGCAAATTGCCCGGATTGATCCCCGGTAGCGTCTCAGTGGTCGATGCACGTGATGTCGCTCGGGCGCTGATAGCCGCCGCCGAACATGGGCGGCGCGGCCAGCGCTATCTCGCGGCAGGCCGGCACATGACGATGCGCCAGTTGGTACCTATCCTGGGCCGTATAGCGGGGGTCAAAACACCCTCGCGCGAACTACCGCTCGTGCTTCTATACACCTTGGCGGCTGTGCAGGAGATCTATGCGCGTCTTACCGGCAAGCCCATACTGTTGAGCATGGCCACCTTACGCCTGATGATACGAGAGGAGTACCGCACCCACTTCAATCACAGCAAGAGCGAACAAGAACTTGGCCTCAGTTTCCGGTCGCTAGAGCTGACAATCACTGACACCGTAGCGTGGTACCGCGATCACGGCTGGTTTGAAAAACACAATGCGCGGACCTCGAACAAAAACGCTCGTTCGACATAGTCGAAAAGTAACTTTCAAAGCGCACCAGACAAGGAAGTAAATTCACTGTGAACAGGGAAATAATTCTGATGCGACATGGCCAGCCACAACTGGCAAACGTCGATAAAGTCTCAGCACTCGAGATGCAAGACTGGATCGAACACTACAACCGATCCGAAATCACCCAGCAGCCGGTTCCGGATGCCAGTCAACGACTCGCTGCATCCGCTACGGTGATTGCTTCAAGCACGGCGCCTCGTGCGCGTAGCTCCGTGCAAGCGCTCGGGCTGAAACCGGTACTGGTCGACGCCGTTTTCTGCGAAGCCCAACTACCTTTTGGTCATTGGAAACGACCACGGCTCTCGCCCTTTACCTGGGCATTTATCCTTCGAATCTTATGGCTTTGTGGCTACTCAGGCAGCGTCGAATCGGCTAACACTGCGAGGCTGCGGGCCAGCAAAGCCGCTGAACTATTGCAGTGTCTTACTGGCGAAGGATCCGTCCTGCTGCTCGGTCATGGCTTCATGAACCGAATGATCGCCAAACAACTGGTGAAAGATGGTTGGGTTCGCCATACGCGTAACGGTAGCCAGTATTGGAGCGCAGCGGTGTACCGGCATGTTGGTGTGTAAGTAGCGCTAGTTGATCGAGCGTAAGTGCCTGCCGAACCCCGCCCCCTTCCACACGGGCCTGGTCCAGAACAGTGCTGGATTCGCAGGCATTTAACTAAATGGGCTCGCAAGCATTTCCCGCACGGCACTTACAAAGCAAGACTCACCAGGACGAGCAGGTAACAGACTGAACTCGACATCCGGCAATTCCGGTAAGTGCTGTGCCGATCGACATACCCCTGCCCCAACCGGAATAGCCGACACATTCAAACAGGCGACTCCCAACCCTGCCAATAGCGCTGACTGCAACCCCGGGCCGGATGCAAAAAGCCCAGCGCGGGGCTGAGTTGGGGATTTCTTGGTTGGATTTCGGTCAAAAACAGCTAACCTAGTTTTCCAGGTATTTATTACTCGTCAAGGAACGTCATGCGCACAGACGATCGCTTCAAGCAATCGGTCATTACAGTATTGGCCAAGAGAGCAGGAAATCGATGTGCCAATCCTGGATGCGGCGCCCTCACAAGTGGCCCTACTAGCGAACCCACCGGCTCTGTCAACTTGGGTGAAGCCGCACATATATATGGAGCTAACCCCGGTTCAGCGAGGTATGACGAAAAAATGGCGTCCTCTGAACGAAGCGCTATTACAAATGCCATATGGTTATGTGGGAACTGCCACAAAAAAATTGATGACGACCCAAGTAGGTATCCGTCAGGCCTACTATTTGAATGGCAGCGCGAGCATGAAAAGCTTATTGCTGACGAGGTTGGTAAAGCCGCAGCAGAGGTTAGGCATAGGTACGAAAAGCGCCACCTTGAAGAATTTGGTAGGTTGAGTTATTTGGCCGAACGCCTAATCATCGATAAAGACCCATATTGGGAATACTTACTCACAGCCGAAGTTTTACGATTTGAAATAGCCCCTTCATTGCAGCGATGGGAGGCATTAAAGGGTGGGCTATACACAAAGCCCACCCAGCGCGTACATAAAGATGAGTCACTTTTATGGCTCAGTGACAAATCTGAAGAAATTCAACTAATCGTAGAGGCCTTTCGCAAGCTAACCAATAATGAACTAATGAAAACCTGGGGAGAGCCCGGTATTGCAGGAAGCGACGTAGATATCGTCAGAATATGCAGACTCTACGGAGAGCTTTGCGCTAACACTTTACTTTGGGAAGAGTCCGTTTGTTTTACAAGTGTAGATGAAGACTTCTCGACCGTTCGAGACCTATACATTGGCGTAGCCGGTTCGGTCATTGAACAAACGGCCAAAATACCTAAATTCTTAACCGACATGATAGCTTCTCGCCCCACTTCGGGGACATATGAGCTAATTTTTATTATTGAGTTGCCTGAAGGGTGGGCCGATAAGGTTGCAGCAGCATTCAAAAGGGTCGAACGATCTTTTCGTCACTAAATATAATATCAGCCAAAATGCCAGCTATTTAACCGCAAGACTTCCAATATTACGTATAGGTAACAAGGGTTTGCACGGCTAACAACTCTACACTCGCACAAGCTGGAGAGCATATGGTAGACACCAACTTCACCTTCAAATGCCTAGGCCACACAAAGCGAGATGACGGCTTGATTGGGCGATACCACCTGGAAGTGACCGACAGTCGGAGCGGCAAGACCGCGACGATCTCTGTTGAGCCCAGGCACCTTGCCTCTGCCCGGAGCATGAAAAGGATCCTTCTAGATCGATGCATGTTCTACAGGGCAATACGCGCTGAGCATGACAGGATGCTACTTGAGATTCTTGATCCGCAGTCTGCAGCAATCCACGAGTAGCCGGGCCCGCCGGGCTTTTTCACGCATCACTAGCCGAATTCGCCGCCGAATTAATCACCGCATTCATCTCCGCATTCAACTCCAGGTTGAACAAAGCACCATTTTTGGTACACTCACCGCATGAGCGAAAAGCCACCAACACTGAACGTCAGTTTTTTTCGCACGGAAGCGGGTAACGAACCGGTGCGCGAATGGCTGACCGAAATCCATCGCGATCACAAGCGAATGATTGGAACTGAAATCAAAACCGTTCAATACGGATGGCCAATCGGAATGCCGGTTGTTAGAAAGCTCGAAAAAGGCCTGTGGGAAGTCAGGGTAACCCTGATCGACACCATAGCTCGCGTGCTCTTCACCGTAGACGGAAACATCATGGTTCTGCTTCACGGTTTCATCAAGAAGAGCCAAAAAACACCAGCGTCTGACCTGGAAACCGCCAGACAGCGCAAAGCGATACTAGAGAGGAACAAGCAATGAACCAGCACATCGGCTCCGATTTCGACGACTTTCTTGCAGAACAAGGTCTCGCAGAGGAAGTGTCTGCTGCTGCCCTCAAGCGCGTCATCTCTTGGCAGATCGCTGAAGCCATGAAGAGCCAGAAGGTAACAAAGAAAGCCCTGGCTGCACGCATGCACACCAGCCGAACTGCTGTGGACCGTGCACTCGACCAAAATGATCCAGGAATGACGCTGGCAACCCTGTCGAGCGCTGCCCGAGCACTTGGACAGCGCGTAGAGGTGCGACTAGTGCCTGAGCACGAAGCAGCCCACCCATAGCCTCGCGATCCAATCCGATTAAGACCAACCCCGCTGGGCTTTTTCATTCCCAGAGGTCGGCATATGCAGCATAATTTCGCGAAGCTTAGACAAGCACTTCAAGATCCAGCCGACGGACCCTACGCGCTCATCAAAATGCGTGAGCGTCTCATCGAGGCGCTTCGTGACTTTCCAGCAGAGCGCTATCAGGTCGCCGACCTGCTACTGGCACAGGGACGACCTATTAGCCAGAATTCGCGCAGGGTGATCGGCTACCTCATCGAAGCGCTCGAAAATAATACGATTGATCCTGGCGACATCCTTGATTTGGCCGAAATGCTTAGACTCATGTACGGCTAAACTGCCAGATGCAAAAAGCCCAGCACTAGTCTGGGCTTTTTCACATCAGGACATGCTGATTCTCAGGCCACCGCAGCTATCAGAATTCGCATGTCGTAGCTCTCGTTTTTTTGATCATTGCCCGGCGCCCGCGAGATTTACGGTACGGTTGAAATCCAATAGTGCCTGCCAGGCATTTGGCTGGCAGCCAAACATGTTGTCACACCAAAGCCTTGCAGAGATTTTGTGCTTTCCAGAACCCAGCGCATCTTGGGAAATTTGCGCCGCCAATGCAGGGCTGTTTGGTATCGGGTTGTACGTATCGAAGTAGTCGGCACCGTAATTTTGAATTTTCGTGCCGGCATGCCTCAGCACCCAGCCGCGCGCCGCCGACCACATTACCTGACACTGGTTTTCACTGGTGCAAACAGGCGTTGTTCGTTGGGCCCCCGCCCTCTAAGCATCAACCTCTTGTGTATTTGCGCAGCCGGTCAGAAAAGCACACCCCAAGACGAAAGCTACCGTGCGGAACATTTGTCACCTCCTTGATTTTGGGTGCACTGTAGCACTGCGCCATCATAAGATCGAACTGCTCGAAACCTCCCAGCAGCGCGTCACCTGGCCAGGCATCCAGTGTCCGGGCATCCCGTCTTGCGCAACTAAACCGATCGCCACCTATGCGGCAGCAGCTCCGCAATCTCACTTGCCCGCTGCGTCGGCAGACGCGTGAGGATGTCCTTCAAACAAGCATACGGATCATGCCCGTTGAGTTCCGCCGACTGGATCAAACTCATGATCGCCGCTGCCCGTTTTCCGCTGCGCAGTGATCCTGCGAAGAACCAGTTCTTGCGCCCCAACGCCCAAGGCCGGAGCTGGTTCTCTGCCCAATTATCAAGGAGTGGGTTTTCCCTTACAACGGCAACGCGATTCACCGGATGAATGACTCAGCCTGGAAGAAAGCGCGGGTGAGAGCGGCGAAACTCTGGCAGGAGGAAAACCTTCGCCCTTCTCACCCAGGTTATGCATCCATAAGGATCCACGATCCTCAAGCACACATTTGGCCGACGGCTACGAGCAGCAGGCGTCACCGAGGAAGACCGAAAGGCACTTCTGGGCCACAAGAACGGCAGCATCACCAGTCACTACTCGGGCGCTGAGCTCGGGCATCTGATTGAAGCTGCAAACATGGTATCAGCAACCGATTCGCGTGGACCGGTCCTGACAATCTTGAAGAGGAAGCAGGCGTGAAAAATCGAGAAGTCACGCAAAAGTCACGCGCATGAAAAAGGCCAATGCTGTGAACATTGGCCTAAGTCATTGAATTATATGGTCGGGACGGAGTGATTCGAACACTCGACCCCTAGCACCCCATGCTTGAAAATGGGCGCAATCCACAGCAATCGTTGAGTCTTCTGCTGGTGCTCGCTGCAAACGGTGCCGTACAGAGCCAGACCAACATTTGCGAATCCCCGAGAAAGTCCCCACACCTTTTTATCCCTCCCATCGGCGTCCTGCCGAACGAACACCACTTCAAATCCCCCTGCTACGCTGAAAACTCCACGGAGGATTCGCGATGCCCAACTCAGACCTGCTCCCTTCCCTGCTCTACAATATCAACGAAAACCAACACGCCTTGGAAGCCGCCATCATGGAGCTCACGCTCTGGGTCGAGCAGCGCGGCTCAGCAGAAGTCGCCGGTAACGTGCGCGGCGCGTTGCAAACGATCGATAGAAATGAAGAATTCATCAAGATGACGCTCGCGGTACTCATTACACCGGATTGAGTGCAATCAGCGAGAAGCGGATATCCACTAGGGACAACTACCGGCCATGAACAGACGATCACCAATTTTGTTTTCGGACGATGGCGCAGGTGGTGGGATGACGATTCGCGAACGTTGGCTGCAGGGAGTTACGAGTGAATTACAGTCTGACTAGGAATCTTGACGTTGACATAGCCAAACCGACTAAAATTACCACTTCACCTTTTCTATGATGCTGATCTATGACTATTGAACGCACGAGCAGAACCAAAATACGTGAGATAGTCACTGCACTAAACCGTGCCGACCTGACTGCTATCGATTACGAATATCTCCTGACTCAAGTGGGGGTCTTGATCAAGGGCATTCCCATGATGGCGCAATCTGTGCCTGTAGGAACCTCTCTGTATCGGGGGGTAATTTACCCCGAGAAGCCAAGTAAAGTGAGTTATCTAGGTAGTCCACCCGCCGAATTGGTGACCAGTTTTCAACGTTGCAATGGTCCAGGCAAACCAATGTTCTATGCAAGTGCCGACACCGCTGCAGTATTTTCTGAACTGAATGCGAATATTGGCGATATAGTTTATCTATCAAGCTGGACTGTTGATCGAGAATTTTTATACTTCCGAATTCCACCCGGAGCAGGCAAGGAAATGGAGGAGGATGCCGCTTTCTCAAAAATCGAGACGTTTTTTGAGACGCGGTTCGCTCAACCTATTCATGAGACGTTTTCAGCACAGTACAAAATGACTGCCGCTATAACCGAGAGATTATCCACTGGTGGCGTCTCCGGCCCTTTTGAATCGCTGAACGGACTGACCCTAGGTGCTGTTGTATACCCATCGGTTGCACATACCACACGCTCCGATAATATTGCAATTCAAACGGTTGTAGCACAGTCATGTCTGCGGCTTTCCAATGTCCGTGCAATTGAGATTACGGAACGGCAAGCTGAGTCAATAACCGTGCGAGAGATCGATTTCAGCACCACCTTTGAGGATGGACATATAAAATGGCTGGGCCGTTCGATGCAATGGACTTTAAATCCCGGAGAGACTTTCAATTTCACCGTTGAGAACAACATGTGGGTAGCGCGCTCCGCGGACGGCACTATCATACATCCATCGTAGAAAACAAACGCAGCGTAGGCAATCTTCGGTACTTCGTTGAGTGGGGTACGTAACTATGAACACCCGAGCGGACGTTGACGCATAGGTGTCGGTGTCGGTGTGAGGGAAGAGTGGAGCAGAATTACACCGCGATTCTAAAGGGGTAAGGCAAAGTAATCAGGGCCAATGAAACCGGGCACTTCCTTACTTAGGGATACCCGATTTTAACCTGCTTTACACGTCCATTGATACAAAAATTGGTACGAGATTCATTCCCTCCTCAGGCGTCCTGCCTACCGTTCGTCATTCCAAATTGCTACTGCTCGTTGCTCAACCCTCGCCCAATCTCCGCGACTCGATTACTGTATATAAAAACAGTATCAGCAAGGCATCCCCATGGACCCTCTCGAAATCGAAGACACCTCTGACTGGCTTGGCTCGCCCACCGAGCTGGAAACCTGCCAGCACTACCTCCGCATGCTGGAGAACGAAGTGCAGGAACTGACACTGCAACAGCGCAAAGCCAAGGAGGACATCTTCGGCTTGGTCCAGATGCATGCAGAGGCGTCTAACGAGCGCGATCGGTTACGGGTGGAAATCAGACGTTTAACGGCCAAGCTTTCGGATGCCATGCGAAAACTAGGTGCAATCGATACCACTACCAGCGCGCAGTTGACGGCGAAGGACCGGTTGATCAGCGACCTCTATGCCAGAATTGTCGAACTCACTGGAGTCGAACCGTACACCCGCCTTCCGGGTAACTAAGCTTGTAGCCACCAAGGGAGGATCTATAAATGTGTGGAAGACTTTCACAGTACCGAGGTATCCACGACTTCGTCGCCGCACTCCGCATGCCGGGCGCCCTGGTCAACTCCGTCGGCGACCAGCCACTGGAGCGGTACAACGTCGCCCCAACGACTCAGGTAACCCTGCTTCGCTTGGAGGGTGAAACACTCCACGCTGATCCAGTGCGCTGGGGATGGCGCCCACACTGGGCGAAGGATCGAGCCGCGCCGATAAACGCCCGCATCGAGAAAGTGGCCAACGGCCCGTTCTTCCGAGCGATCTGGCCGCACCGAGCGATCACACCGATCGACAATTGGTTTGAATGGGTGGATGAAGGCGGGCCGAAGAAACAGCCCTACATGATCCGGCGACGGGATCGTGATCATCACCGCGGACAGCGCCGGCTGGGATGGTGGATATTCACGACCGGCGCCCGGTTGTGCTCGCACCAGAGCTGGCCCGTGAATGGCTTGACCCGGCCACGCCCAAAGAGGCGGCAGGACAGATGGCCCTCAACTTGGGAGAGCCATCGGACGCCTTCGAGTGGTACCGGGTGAGCACTGCAGTCGGCAATGTGCGCAATCAAGCCCCTGATCTGATCCAGCCGATTCAGTGACGGGCCTTACCATCAATGCCAAGCGCTCGCCGCTGGCACTCCTGCACAGCTTCAATCAGCGACTCAGTAGCCATCAATGACTATTGAACTTCGTGGCGCCGACGTATTGGGCTCCTCGCCTGCGGCATCAATGGCTCGCTTAAGCTCTTGCCAATCTCCAAATACCCGCGCTATTCGACGAGAACGGCTCGAGTCGCGCGCCCATTCAGGCGATGGTGCATTCTAACGATGAGCAGTTAAGGAGTACCCATCGGAAAATAACCGGCATGAAGCCTGATATTTTTTATAATTACCTTCTTTGGTTTTCCGTCCGCCGCGAGATTGACCCTCACGAAAACTGAATCTTTATGATTAGTATTTATAGATAAAAACTGCTGCGTGACGAATATTTTCTCCCATGAGCCAGCAGTATTGGTAGGAGAGTTACGATGATGATACCCGGAGTCACCATACCCGCCGAGAGTCAAGTAAATTTTTCCATCACTTGTATAAACATCAGCGGATAATGTCAGATACTTACCCAAAAGCGACTCATACTGTTTTTTACTTACTTTCAATGCTGAGCTGAGATAAATATTTTTGGCGTTCGCAGTCGAGAGATCTATTTCAAGGCACTCAAAGCTGCCATTTACAATCAGATCTGAGTCCGCTTCATTCCTGACCCACCAGAATTCATTTATATTCTGATTGTTTTGTTTAGCGCTAAGATCCCCAGTGGTCTTTAGATGATTGACAGATATTAAATCATCACCGATAGTAGGGATCGGAGTGCAAAGTCTCCAGCGCTCACCGTCAAAAAAACAGGTGCCGCCAGTTAATTTTCCTTCCGTGTAAAATCCAATATTCGAGAAGAATACTTCTTTACCAGCCTGCTGATAAAGGTAACGATTCTGCCATGATATGGCATTCCCGGAGTGATCAATCGCCCTGTATGGATCATGAATCTTAGAAAGTTTGCGCTCTGCTCGGAGCTGGCGCTTATTAGTTTTGTCTTCCGGGACCAGATCCAAAAGGAGCTTTTTTAGGTCAAGCTCTTTCCTGAATGAGGCCAGCAGATCCATAACGGCATAAACATATCCAACTTCTTTACCAAAAAACATTACATGAGAGTCCACATCCAGAGTCTGAACTATCAGCTTCTTATTTGGAGGGGACGACCTTGTCAACAGCTCAACATTTATTGTATCAATCTCATCGTGACCATGAATTAGATATACAGCCGAGTCACCCCATTCCGTATCTGAGATCTCATCTAAATTTACGTGATTTCCGCCGATATCATTGATATGTTCAATAAGCTCAGGCCACGCATAATCTTTTGTCACATCTAAATTTATCTGTGGATTGGAGGCAATAGCGTTAGCATTTAGTTTGAACGCGTGAAATATTGCACCATAGCCAGACATCGACGAACCGAAAAGAAATATTGACTTCGGATCATAGTTTTTCACAAATACATTCAAAACACTTCCAAATGACGAGCCTAAATCATCATCCAAATACCAAGAGTTCTTAGGATCTGAAATAAAAAGCAAATCGCATTTTTGATCTTCCAAAAAAGAACGAAGAGCCATATATTTCCCACCTTGGTTGTGAGCGCTCATCACAACAAGCAGTCTTTCAGACCTGAGGCCAGCCTCAGCTGGAACAAACAGAACTTTCTTTCCTAGAACAATCTGTTCGTGATCTGCAACTAGCTTTGCGATGTCTAACGTTTTACTCATAACCTGCTCTCTAAATTTGGCACAAACCACATCCATGATAAAGTCAACTACTGCGGCAAGCTTTTAGCCTTAGTAGAGATTCAATGCGCACTTCGATTAAAGCTGAGTATTTTGCTTAATCTAGGAAGCACAGAAAATGACCAATTTACTACGAGATGTTCGGTGTATTGGCGATTTTGTAATGACTGATCTTGGTTCTCAGTTTTCGCCTACCTTAACACGTAATGAAGGCTTGCTTGAATCGGTAAGCTGTTGACTTTCCGGTCGAAACACGAAAAAAGACAAATTCGCCTCATGTGACCCGCCTCCTCCATTCCTTTCGAGGAGTGAGGAAGGACCTCACCACTCTGATCGGCTAGAGCGCCTGATAGGCATGCCTGGCCTGCTATTCGACTTCGCTCAAACGCTTCTGCGAGGCTACCCGCCATTCGGCCAGCTTCCTCAAGCAGTCTCCCGAGCACCATGACGGCGTACTCTCCTGCCTGGCGCTGTTGGGTAGCGATGGCATCGTAGGTGGCTGAATGCCCTGCGAGCAGCCGGTTGATTTCCCCACGCAGCCCACCAGCAGCAGACTCAGCAGCAGCGGCGCGCCCATTGGCCAGTTCAAGCTGTTTCCTCGCACTGCTCTCTTCCTCATCTACCACTTCCTGCCGGCGAAGCTCTTCTTTTCGGGCCCGCTGTTCAGCTATGGCCCAGGCCTGCTTGTCGCTGGTATTGCGCGCAGCCCGCCTGCCCTGCCACTCGGCATCCATCGTCGCCCGGCCGTGCTGGTCGCCCCAATACGACGCTACCGCTACCAGCAAGGCCCCAGAGCGCCAGGGCCACCCGTTCAAGCCAGCCTCCCGCCGGCCGCGATGTAGTGCGCCAGTAGATCGTCCAACTTGCGCTCATGCTGCCCGTATCCGGCGCATGGCAGACTGGCCCAGATGTTCCGACACTTCGTGATCGCGGCCTGGATACGCCCGGCGTGCATGCCTGCCAAGGCGCCCCGCTCCCTCACAAGGTGCAAGGCCAGCGTGTCCTGACTGATAGGTCCGAAGTCCGGCAGATTGAGCAGGTCTCGGTAGTGCGGCCAATAGCGCTGGAGTTGCTGGTAGCGGCCGGCGGCCGTGGACCTCAAGCCTTTATTGTTCACGGTCACCAGCACGCCAGGATGGGTGCTGTAGCTCTTGAATGTGTTCGGGCTGTCGATGCCGCCCACCACCACGTCATAGCCGTCGTCTCGGGTGTGCTTGCTGGTCGACGTGCCCTCAGACCAGGCTAGCATGTCGAGGAATGCGAGCGCATTCTTGCTGCCCGCCAGAGAATCAGAAATTCGAGCCATGGTTTCTCCAGGCAATACAAAACCCGCTGAAGGCGGGTATTGGTGTTGTGGGGCGGCTCAGGCCGGAACGCGGACAATGAACTCCGCAGTACGCAGGCAACTGTTGATCTTGAAGCGAGCCATCGCCCGATTAGGTGCAGGAAAAAAAATGCCCGCGACTGGGCGGGCATTGGGGAGGCTATGCAGCAGTTGCTGCTCTGTGATTGACATAGTTTCACCTAAAGTGTGCTTCGATTAATGCTGGACATTGCCTCAAGTGCAGCAATGCGATGCTCTTGCTTGGCAAGCATCGCTCGAAGAAATGCTGTTTCAAAAATCAGACATTGCTCATACCTCAGTCCAAGCCTAGATCCAGACTGCTCAAAATCCTCATACTCCTCTTCAAACTCCTCCATAACCGGCACCGGGTAAAGCTCAGGGGTACCGGAAGCATCCAGAACAACCACGCCGTGCTCATCAACAATCTGCACCATGTCCACAGCAGGAACTTCAATCATCTGCTGGCGCATCACCATAACCGGGTGGCCGTCGACGATCTCCACAGAGCGAGCCTCATGCGGAACCAACTCAATTTTCTGACGGGTTGAGTGACGAAACCTTATCACTGGCTTGCGCGCTGGATCTTCGCACCAAAGAGCGTAGTGGGAGGCATCTAGGTCGTAGGAGGCAAAAACGTCGCGGACCTCCTGAGCAATGAAACCGACGTTCAGGCGCGCCTTACTCAATCCCTTGTTGTAGATAGAGTCATTCCACTTAAACACGGTGTGACGGACATCACCCCACGCTGCAAGCTCTCGATCGGTAAAATTTCCTTGTGCGCTCAGCAATCCCTCCTCAAGAACCCGTTTTGTTTTGAGCGTTCCGTCCGAGGTATTGATGATGTTGTTGGCGCCGAAAAATTCCTTTATGCGGAACGATCCTGATCCAATCTGGTTGGTGTTATCAGAGCCTGGACGAAGAAACATATCGGCTTGAATATCCCATGCTTTTACCCCACCAATGGCAATTGCAATGGTGTTGGCTGTCGTCCGGTAGAACCCCGTGGTCGGATCAGATCCAGAAAGACGAATAGATGGATCTGTTGCTGAGCTGCTACCGGAAACGACTCCCACAAGACGGTTTGCTGTAAGGGTCCCCGTTGTGGTTAGGTGTAAAGCAGTTGAGTTTTCGTAACGTTGCTCAAACCGGTTACCGCTCGATAGGTTTAACAGCGAGGTCCAACCTTTGGAGGCACCGTTTATGTCCGCGGTAAGCTGAAGCGCCGGATTTCCCCCGCTAGCGCGAAGAAAAACCCCTTTGCCATTTGATGCCAGCCCTAGGTTGCCATATCTCGGGTCTGAGTGAATAAAAACGCCGCCGCAGTTATTCGCCGCCTGGTATAGACCATCGAGTCCGACGGGGTTCAAGTGACGGCAGTCATCAAAAACGATCCCATAGCTATTGGCAGTGAAAATAGGCAGCGACTTCGTAGCGCCGACAGACCCGGGGATAATTGACCACTCAAAAACCATTTCTTTAAACACTGCGGTGTTGCAATGGTCCGTAATGATTGGGTTATCACAGTAGGTTCTGATGGACCCGGACAAATAGTGCCCGCCAATAGAGTTTTGCGGCGGCGAGAACGCCGGGGCGTTACCGTCGATGTAAACCCCGCAGGTCCCCCACTGGTTGTCGACTATTGAGCGGCTGTGATGGTCGTTCGCGTAAATCTCCCCGGCATACCGGGTCCCTGACAGACCGTCAACCCCGTTACCACAAATGGCCAGACCCATATCCCCGGAGGTTGAGCAAGTTTCGTCAAAGACCATGTAGTCGACATCTTTTCCGTAAACGAACGTTCCAGCTTTTTTCGGGTATCCGAACACTACATGATTCGAATGGTGGGTCCACCCAGTGGTAGCATAATAAAGAACGTCAACAGGATCCCTTTTGTCTCCGGCGACCGAAGTCAAGTTGCCCGCCGTGTCATATACGTCCATATCCTGGACAAACGCTACACCGCTAATATGAGGGGTCCCTGCGGCGGGGTCGTCCATGATGCCGAAGCTGAACGACGCAAACCGGTCAGTTCGGGCCGTCGTAGTCGTGGCGGTTTCAGGGCCACTGAACCAAACCGAGCACCCCGGCATGAGGTGCTTGTACCCTGGGCGCATAAATTTTTTTGCGTCGCCTTCCACCGGGAAGGCTCCAAGCTTCGGTGCAAAGGTGCCTTTCCACATCGACTTTCGCACAAACCCATAGTTGGCGCTGTACTTGCCGTCACCCAGGTCTAGAACTTTCCCGTGCTCGTAGCACCACGCGTCCGCAATTTTCAATTGCGCGTCGTCGTTGGTGTAGTAGTCACCCTTACACCAAATTTTGGCAGAAACGGAGTCCTGTAAAAAATCGGAAAGCTTGCGACGTATGGCGCCCGTCATCGGCGAAAGAAAAGCAGTCAAGGTAGCGCCATCATCTCCGGCCAACTCGGACCGCAAAGCAGCGTCCCCCACAGCCTTCAGTGTCGGCTCATCCGCCTCCCAGTCCCCTGTCAGGACAAACGGTACGGCTCCCGGCTTGGCCCTGTAATACTCACCCAGATACAGAACTAGCTGGGTGGCGCGGTCCACGTGCACACCTGCCGCATAATAAAGCGGAGGGAGCTCATAGCCCATGTTGTCCATCTGGTCTAGGAAGTCGAGGTCTCGCTGATCTTGAGCAGTATTGAAATCGTTTTCTCGTTGCGCTTGTGCCGCAGCAAAGGATGCTTCGATGCCCGCCCACGACAGGCGACTGACGCCTCTACGGTCAGCCCAGTGTTGATCCGTGCCATTTGTAGCGAGATCAATGTTTCCAGCGTTGTCGTGGAGATCGAACGGACTGCTAGAGCCATCGGGCTCAACTGGGTTTCCGGTGTTGTATCGCATGTTTTCTCCGGGCACAAAAAAACCCGCACTTGGCGGGCTTGCTCGATAGGGTCCGGTCAGGCCGGGGGGAATTGGTCGTCGTAGGTGTAAACGCGAGCGTCGTATGGCATGCCCTTCATGGCGACGTTGCCGTTTGCTGGGTCGGTACTGGTGATCAACGTCGGGTAGGCCCAACGCGTTGCCGGCCCGAACAGGATGTGCGGCGGCTCTAGTGGGCCATCGACCACTGGCGTAAAATCGAGCGCGTCAACTCTGGCCGTGTAGGCATCCACCTGCGTGGCGACCCAAGGCCCTGACAGCGTACCGTCGAGGCGTCGAACGCCAATCCGGTGCTCTCCCGCGGCACTCCAGTCGAGCGGTTCGGATGAGCAAAGAAGCGTTCCTGCTCCCGTAACGGTGAAGTCCAGCAGGATGGCGCTCTGGCATCGCTTCGGCGCGTCATCTGCAACCGCCGCGAAGCTGAGATAGCCGCTGTTACTTCCATCCATCTCGGTTTCCCAGCTGAACACGTCGGTGCGGAATTTCTGGTGACCACGCCGACGCATACCGAGGCGCCAGGCCCTGAACTCTTCGCTCACACCTGGCAGCTTGAGTTTCTCTACCTTTGTGCCTAGATCCCCAGGCCACCGGCACTGAACCGTCTCCCACGCCCATGTCTTGGTCGAGAAGTACTCAACGTCGACACCATCGAAGTCATTGATCGACGGCATGGCGCCGCTGATTTTGAGCATCTTGGTCATGTTCTGCGGCGAGTAGGTCTGCGTCTTCGGCCCGTAACTCACATCGAAGGCCGCGCGCGCAGAGTCACGCACCGGCCGGAGCAGTCCGCGAAACGTCACCAGCTCGCCGAATCCGCAGGCCAGGGCGTTGTTGACCATGTCCCTGACGGTAATGGTCGCGTCGAGCGTATCGTCGTAGGTGTCGCCACGGGCAACGCAGGTGTTGTGGAACGCATACCACTCGGGCAGATCCAGATCATCATCCGTGTAGCCGCGCGCCTTTAACTGGTAGATGCACCAGGGCACGATGTCACGAGTTGGCCCGCTACCGCCCTCCATGAGAGAGAGAATTCGCGTGGCCTCCCCGCTCACCTGGCTCTCCGATTGCGCGGAAAGCCGATCGCCTCCACGGATATTGCAGGTCATCACAGTGAGCCCAGGGTAGCTTGTGGGCGAGTTCTGCATACGGCCGCGCAAGTCGGTCCAGGTCGCGTCGTCGCGTGCCTCGTCGTTAATCCGGCCTGCTCGATCCTTATACAGCTTGCGAACCCTTGCCTCGGCTCGCATCGGATAAGGCAGCAACACCCGTGCAGTGAAACCTTGTGCGTCAAGGGATCCGCCCCAGTTCACTTGCTCGAGCACAGTCCACGCCCCAGCCACGTCCATGTCGCGGTACTCGAAAGCATAGTAAGTCGGGATATCGTAAATCTGCCCCTCCCGGCCAATGCCGCATAGGCCGCTGGCATAGGTAACAGACCACTCCAGCTCGATCACCTTTTCGTTTTCCGGGCAGCACGCTACTGGCCCGCGGTAGCCACCCTGCAGGTTCGAGGCATCCAGCGTGATAAGGCCGTTAACGGTCTGCATGGTGTTGAAGCCAGGCCAGCCTGAGTCGGTTGCGCCGGACGACGTCAGGCGCTCGACCTCCAGCAGATTTGTGCTGTAGGCGGTGATCCTGTAGCGCAGACCTCGCGGGCCGATGGTAGCCAGGCCCTGCCCTAGCGCCAGGCCAACGACCGGCGAGCCGCCGTCGTAGTTCAGGGTCATCTCGGCCGGCTGCTCTGGCGTGCCGCTGGTTGTTGCTGTACCGGTCACGCCCACCGGGGAAGACCCAAGGATGGTGGAAGATCCCGTTGCCGTGATTGCCTGCCCGGCGAACGGTGTCAGCTCGACGAAGCGAACTCGCCCGCTGCTCTGCTGCGCCTGGATGGGTGAACCGCTGAGTTGGGCATTTAGCGCAGTCACCAGGCTGGCCAAGTCGGTGGTCGCCGTGCTCAGCGTAACCGGATAGGTCGAGCCGGCACGCCCCAGACTGAAGCTGAGCGGTGTGA
The DNA here is from genome assembly GCF_900187635.1 of Pseudomonas sp. Irchel 3H3. Lineage (NCBI taxonomy): Bacteria > Pseudomonadati > Pseudomonadota > Gammaproteobacteria > Pseudomonadales > Pseudomonadaceae > Pseudomonas > Pseudomonas sp. Irchel 3H3. The sequence goes on from NZ_FYEC01000014.1 coordinate 28,789, forward strand.
CGTTGAAGTCGTAACGGCTCGGCGCTGCTGAACCGATGAGGGTCGACGCCGTGCCGGGATCAGCAGGCACGGCCGGGCTGTATGGCGTGTAGCTGTGGACAACGTACAGCCCAGCATTCGCCCCGGCCACCTCAATCAGCATACCTGCGGTCGGGTTCAGCATTTCCAGCGAGCCACGGATTATGTCGCGCCCGGCGCCGCCGTCGATCACGGTGTAGGTATACGGGGCAAGCACTCGGATGATGATGCCGTTCGACCAGTCCGCTGGGAACTGGCCGGAGCCTGCAGGTACGCTGATCGTATCGCTTATGAACTGGTACGCTGACGCAGTCGCCGACCTGGCCAAATCGGTGGCCATGGTCAACTCCAGGCCGGCCGAGCCGCTGGAGCTTGCGCCAACTTCGGGTGCATTAAACCAGTTGATGTGCGCCGGATCTGCCGATAGGTCGGCACCTGGTGGGTAGATGGTGAAAGCCGCGTCCGACCCCAATGAAATCAGCGGCGTCTCGCCAACCTTTACCTTCGAAAGCGGTATGTCGTACTCGCCTTCGCCGATGTAGAGCAGCATTTCCACGCGCTGGTCCCGCGGCGCGACATACACACGACGAGGCTGGGCGAGGTACGAGCCGTAGGTGCGCTGGTGGCCCGCGATCTGCCGCACCGGCTCGCCCTGTTTGACCTTGTTGCCCTTGGCACTGGCCTCTGCGATCGGGTCGCCCTGCTGGGTGCCTGCGCTCGACGGCATGCCCGGCATCTTCGGCATCAATGACTTCAGTGCCGCCTTGGCGCCCTTGAATAGTGCGAAGGTGATGGAAAATGGGTCGGTGCCCTTGGGTTCGCGGTAGATCTGCAGCAGATCCGACGGCTTGAATGTGACCTTGTGCCAGAGGCGCTGCTCGATCACTTCATCGTTGAGCGCAATGCTGATTGGGGGACTTTCCCGACGCTCATAGGATGAAGCCTGCTCCTTCAGCCACTGCTCGATGGTCATCCGGCGATCGGTCTTCCAGATGCCCAAAGGCGCAGTTTCAGACAGCTTGTTGGGATAGAACTCGACGGTCACGGTAATACACCACCCTTGGGTAAGAGGCTTCGAATTCGCCGGTAGTCCGGAGGCATGCGCCGCCGGGGTTTGTGTCGATGACCTTGAGGCGCCCTTCGATATGGAGGACGGTCCCAACGTGAAGCAGGGCCTCGCCGCGCAAGACCGCAGCTATTGCCCCAGGCTCAGGTGGACACTCCTCCATCGAGACTCGAAGCGAGCGATATGCCTTGGTGTTCTCGCGGATCTTGTCCTTGCCCACCGAGCCAAGGCTTGGCAGCCAGGGCAGCCCAAACAGGTCATGCCGGATGACTCGGCAAAGCCCCCAGCAATCGAAGGCAATAGGACCCCTTGCACCCTCGCGATACGGGGCGCGCATGAATTTCTCGATCATGGTTAGGTGTACTTCAGGCCAGGGGCCAAGGTGGTGGTCAGGATGGTGCGCAGACCGTTTGTATTGAGCAGGTCGTAGAAGCCGGCGGTGAGCTTGGCGATGTCATCCTCGTAATCACGACTGAGCAACGTCATTCGGTAGCGCTCGCTGGGGAACGACAGGTCTTCGGCCAGGTACCGACGAAAGGTGATGATGAAGCGCCGCCCGGCGGCCTTCGCTGCCTCCACCACCTCCTGAACCTCGCCCGTCACGTTGTCCATGCCGAGAACCAGGCTCTGGAATCCGCTGTTGTCGTTCTTGGGTAGCGCCAAGTCCATGGACATCGCAATGAAGGTCAGGGTTCGGCCGTCCTCTGTGGTGCACACCCTGTCCTCAAAGCCGGAGCAGTAGAGATGGGAGACAGAGCCACCCTCCTCCCGCGCCTCAATGGTGTCGACCAACTCCCCGAGGCCCGATGCGTAGCACTCTTCTATCAGGCTCATGCTTCAGGCCACTCCTTGTTCACTGCCAGGTCAATGATGTTCTTGTTCAGCCAGTACTGAGGGAATTGCTCCCATGGCGCCGGAATAAGCGGGCGCCCCTTCAACTGGACCGCCGCGGAGTAACGCCAGCGCTTGACCTGCGTTAGGTCAGGGCCCTGGTAGATTCCCCTGAAGTGCGCCTGGTAGGTCGTGAAACCTGCGGGGGTCTGCAGGCGGATCTCAAACCAATCCAGACCGTTTCTAATCGTCCGTGCATACCAGGCCTCAAAGATCCCCGCTTCGTCCTGACTGAAATTGAAGTTGATTCTCACCTCAGTCGGGACATAGCTGTGTCGAACCCGATATCGCGTTCGCCCCGTAACCATGGGCGTCGCCCGCATCGGATCGACCGTATTCAGGCCGTATCCCTCCTGCAGAGGAAGTGGCAATTCTGCCGGGTACTGAATCATTGCCATTCCTCGTTAGGTGCCCTTCCTGGTGAGCCCGTAGGCACTTTCAAGCGCTTGCGCCCGATCGCCTCCACCCCAAATGTCAGCGACAAAAGCGTCGACCTGCACACTTCCGTCGTCACGAGTGCTCTGCTCAACCGTTCCTGCCCGGCTTTTGTCTTCGACCAGGCTCACGTAGACGTTCGCCTGCTGAGTCGCTGAGCTGCCGCTGGCGGCTGTCGTAGTGGATGATGTGCTTGCCCTGCCCATACTGAGCCCGGCAGGCATGGCATCGCCCCGACGCATAGCCTCGACTGCCGCCACTCCGCCGAATCGGCTGATATCGGCCTGAGACCAGACCACTTCGCCCTTGTGGACGACGCCGGCGGGCTGATTGACTCCTCCAGGGCCGGTATAGCCGCCCTCAGAGAAGCCTTTGATCAGGGCGAAAGCCGCCAACAGACCAGCGCCGCCAACTACCGCAGCAGCACCGAACGTACCGATGGACGCCACCAGAGCGGCAGGCAGCCAGGACGCTAGCGTTGTACCGGCTGCCGCGACCTGCGCGGTTGTGGTTGTGGCTGTTGCCGCGAGAGATGAGGCCGTGGCCACGCCATCAGCCGCGACCTTTGCCGTTGTAACAGCGGCCTCTTTGCCTAGTTCGGCGGTCATTTCGGTTGAAATTCCGGCCATCTTGGCGATGTGCAAAGCCTGCTCGGTCTGCCCAAATGCGAGCTTGATCCCCTGCAGCACAAGCCACTGAGCGCCCATCTGGCCGAGTCCATCTAGAACCGTGCGCGCTAGGCTGTCGAAGACGCCGCGAGTCACCTCGCCGAAGCTCTGACCATCGAGAGCCATCTTGCTGAATGCGCTTCCATAGCCTGACGTGACCACGTCCAGCGAGTCGGTCATGATCATTTCGGTCTGGTAGGCCACGTCCGCGACCTTAGCGTGGTAGTTGTCCCGCCCGGCCGTGATGCCATTCATCCAGTTGGCTTGCGCGGCATCAACCTGTGCCCAGCCGTTCTCCATGATGGCGATCTGCTGGGGGAACATCTCGTTGGTGATATCGATCTGCGCTTGCAGGGCCTGGCGCTGCTTGTCGCCTTGGGCGTTCGCCAGTTCGGTGCGCAGTTGTAGCAGCCGGTCGTTGGTTTCCTTCTCCAGCTTCAGGCGCTCTTGTGCTCGCGAAGCCTGCTCGCTGCCCATGCCGATTGCGTCTGCTTCGGCATTGGCCGCATCCTGCTGGTTCTGCAGTTGCTTGAGGATCTGCGCCCGATATTGCTCGGCCTGAGATAGCTCACCCGTCTTGGCGATGACCGCGGCGTAATCCCTCGATGCCTGGCCCAGCGCAACACCATATTGCTCCTGGGTGATCTTCCCTTTCGAAAGCGCGAGCTGCAGCTTCTCCTGTGCTTCGGTCAGGTCTCGAACAGCCTGCGCTGCCGGGTCTGCCTTTTTGTAGAGAGCACTGAAGGCACTCAACGCAGCACTCAGCGCACCTTTTTCGCTTGGCCCCTTTGGGGTTTTCGTGGGCTTGTTTGGCGTGGTGCCGGCAACAATTTGCGCCATCTGCTCTTCGGCCAGTTGTTGAGGCGTTTTTCGCTTGGCAGCCGGCGCGGCCGGGGCGGTACCGCCATTTGTCAGCAGCCCGTAACCACTGAGGTTTTGCTCGGGCTGATTGACCAACAGCAGATTTCTTCCCGCGGCCAGATTGATCGACTTGTCGATGATCCGCTGCATAGCGTTGACTTGCCGGGTCGCGCTCTCTTCGGCAGTTTTCGCGGTGTCGTTCAGTGCCTTCTTCTGCGCGGCGGCCGAATCCTCGGCGGCCTGCATGGCGGTGTAGCTCGCCACCAGCAGAACCTTCAGGCGCTCCTGCTCTGCCTTGTTGTTCTCCTTGACCGCATCCTGATACTTGTTCAGCAGGTCCGTCTGGGCGGCGATGGCTTTGGCCTGGGCCTGCTGCGCAGTGCTGGCGCCCATCTTGATAGCGGTATATGCCGCTTCGGCCGCAGCGTTGGCGCCAACCAGGTCGCGCGCCTTTGTCAGCTGATCAATGTACTTGTCCCACGCCTGCGTGCTGGCGCCATTGGCCTTGCTGGTTGCGTCTTGCGATGCGGCCAGCTTGCCGTTGTTGGCCGACAGATCCTGCGTGTGCTTGCTGACGGATTGAAGGCGCTCGGCATAGCCGTCAGCCGATTGAATATTTGTGTCATACCCGGCCGCAATCCCTTCCAGAGACGACTTGAAGTCACCTGTCAGGCCTTGCGTCGATTGCAGCCAAACAGTGACATCGTCCAGGGTTTTCTGTCCGGACTTCACCTGCGCAATCATGCTCGACAGAGTCGACAGATCGGATACTCGAGCTGCGCCCACGGAGGTGATCGCATTCTCGGCGATGTTTCCGTAGTTGCTGGCCGCAGCCGATGCCTGATCGAGCGCCGCCTGTTGTGCCTCAGCCCACTTCGACGCCTGATTTCGCTGCTGGGCCGCGGTCAGGCTGTCAAACTTCTTGACCGTGTCGTCAATCGTCAGGTTTTGATCAATCAGCGACTGCGTGCCGGTGTCTGCGGAACTGCTGAAATAGATGTAGGCAGCGGCAGCGGCGGACAGCCCCAGCGTTACCAGGCCAAGCGGGCCGCCAATGGCTGCCATGGAGGCGCCGCGAACTGCTGCGCCACGAGACTCGGCGGCATTGAGTGCGTTCTGTGCGGCAGCTTGTGCGCCCAGGATTGCCGCACCTTCCGTTCGGGCGGCATTGAGCGCCACGGTTTGCTGCCCGACGACTGCGCCGGTCGCCAGCTCGGCCTGTCGAGCCGCTGCAAGACGGGCCTCGGCAGCTGTGAGTTGCGAGGTAATTGCCGCCTCAGCCGTGCGGATCTCGGCGAGCCGGGTGTGCGAAGCTGTCAGGCCGGCGTTGCTTATCTGCGCCTTCTGCCGCTGAATCTCAAGGTTGCGGTCGGCGGCAAGCTGAGCAGATACGGCCTTCAGCTGTTTAAGGCTAGCCAGTTCTGTCTGCGCAGTAGCCATGGCTTCGCTACGGGCGTAGATGCCTCGCGCCAAGCTGGCCTCAGTCGAAGCCACAACCACGCTCTGTATCGCGACGGCCTCGGCGACAGCGGCTACTTCTGCCTGGCGGGATGCAATGATCTGCTGATTGGCGGCGACGGTATCGGCCAGGCGAGCCTTTGCCGCAAGCGCCAGCGAACTGACCAGACCGACGCCAACCTTTGTGGCATAGGCGCCGGTAATCGCCATCAGCGCATCGGCATTGGTGGCGACCGCTTTCAGGCCGTCCCCGCCGATTGCCACGACATTGCCAAGGCCGGTGGCGATAGTCTGAATGCCGCTGATTACCTCAGGCTTTGCCAGAGAGTTGGCCAGTGCATCGACCGAACTGATCAGCGGATTAATGTCGATCTGGCCGACAGCAGCCAGGAAGTTGTTTTTCAGCGCCGTCGATGCCTGCTCGAACCGGCGCGGCATGCGATCAAGCTCTGAGTTGAGCGAGGTCAGCGATTTAAGCAGGGCGTTGGTCACGACCTCGGCAGTGATCTTGCCGTCGGCGGCCATCTGTCGAATCTGGCCGTTTGTAACGCCGAGGTATTCAGCCAGGGCACGGGTGATGCGCGGCCCTTGTTCCATCACCGAGTTCAGCTCTTCACCGCGCAGCGTGCCAGAAGCGAGGCCCTGCGACAGCTGAATAGCGGCGTTCGATGCCTCCTGCATGGTGGCGCCGGAAATTACGAATGCCTTGTTGATGGCATCGGTCACGCCAAGCAATTGCTCCGTGGTGTAGCCAGCGCCTCGGGTGGCGTTGGCCAGCCGGGTATACAGCGAAACAGTCGACTCCAGCGAGCTGCCCGTGTTGTTCGCCATCGTCAGCAGTTTCTGGAAAGAATCGCTCGCTACCGAATTCGACGAGCTAACTAGCGCCAGAGAGCCCTGCATGGACTTGAAAGCATCGGTCAGTCGGATGATTTCACCAACCACCCGGCTAGCGCCAAGGGCAGCAAACGCCGCACCCGCGGCCCGCGCCGCAGTGCCGGCGCCATCCATGGAGCGGGAGGCCTGATCGCCGACAACTACCAAGTTGTTCAGGGTGATGCGCAGTTGCTCGCCATTGCGCTGAGCCTGCCGCGAATCGATGATGATATCCAATCGGCTGGACTGCTGAGACATGACGTTCTCCACAATTGACAAACCCGCCGAAGCGGGTCTTGTTTAGCTCTTCGTCCACCAGGTCCGACAAGCGTTTAGCTATTTTTCTTCGGGCTTGTTTTTCACTGCCCATCGGTCACGAAAATCATCGTCGAGAGCGAAGATCACAGCGTCGAACTCTTCGCGGGCATATTGCTCACCGTAGGCTGCCAGGTAATCGTTCAGCGCTCCGACAGAGAGGGGGACCGGCGCGCCGTTCATGCCGACATACTGACGACCTCGGCTGACGACGTAATAGGCCTGAAGAATGTCAGCCGTTACCCCGTCCGCCTCTGGCGGTTCAGGAATATCGATCCTCAGCTTTTCGCGGACTTTTCTTTTGCGGTCGTTTTCCGGGCCCGCCCACTCGGCTGCCCAGCGGTAGGCGGCAAGGGCTTTTCCACTGTGTCGGCCACCTGCTCCTTCTGACGTAGAGCAATGGCGTTGGCGGTCTGCAGGACGAGGAAGTAAACCTCAGGCATCTGCTCGATCAGCACGACACCGCGCTCAGCTGTATATGGAGCTGGAGTGCCAGGGTCTTCCGCCTCGGCAACGCCTTCCCAATCCAGGATCAGGTGCTTGCACGCCAACTCAACGAACAGAATGTCCGGGTCTGGAATCTCCAGCGGGGACTTCTTGAGGATGTCGAACTCTTCAGTTCCAACACCCATCTGGCGCGAGGCAAATTCCAGGTGGCGCTGAATCTGGCGAAAGTCGCTGGTGTAACCGGATCTCGCCGAGGAGCCAACCAACAGGCGCAGACCCGGGGCCGGCTCAATCCATCGGGTGGACAGTGTGTCCATCGGGTCTTTCTTCTTCAGAATGAAGGCCATGCGGAATCCTTGTGGCCGCCCCGACTACAGGGCGGCGGTCGTGAGGTTTAAACGGTGACGGTGATGTTGCGGGTGACCGTCTTGGTCGGATCGGACACGCTGGTGGCGGTCGCTACGGCCGAGCCGGCGGCGATGCCAGTGACCAGACCGGACGGCGAGATGGTCGCCTTGGTCGGATCGCTGATCGACCAGGTGACGGCCTGGCTTGCACCTGCCGGGCTGACGGTTGCGGTCAACTGCTGGGTAGCAGCTACGGCAATCGACACGGAGGCCGGGGCGATCGCAACGCTGGTAGGTGCCACATACGGCGCCCGGGTGATGGTCGGCGGCGTGCGGCGTGCGGCCACATTCAACTGAACCTCGATCACGTCGGTGGCTGCGCCGTCCGGCCAATCACCGTTGACCTCCATCTCCGGCAAGTTGAAGGTGTAACGACCGTCGCCGTTTTCAAGCGTGAAGCTCAGCGCGATCGAGCCGCCAGTCTGCTGCTTGATCCACAATGCGTACGATGCAGCGGACCACGCGATGGTGATCGATCCGGTTGCACCGAAAATCGTGGGGATGACGTTGCCAACGAATGCGCCGTTGTTGATGCAGCGCTGGGTTTGGACGTTGTTGTCGAACGTCAGGTCCATGGCGCTGATGCAGGTGCCGCTTTCCGGTGTGGCTTCAACGCCGTCCAGGGTCAGGCTGGTGAAGTTCTTGAAGTTGAAGCGGTCGGCATTCGCCTCGGGCGCAGCGCTGGCAAAATACGGGGTAGCGTCGGCCTTGCCTTCCCAGCCAATCGCCGTCAGGTTGGTGGCGATGGTGATGTCGCCATCGGTGCCGAAGGTGAAAGCCATGCTGGCGACCTGGGCCCCGCGAGCGATCGAGGACACCAGCACGTCACTGGCGAACGATGCCAGGGAGTAGCTGATGCGCTCATCACCCATCGTCAGGACGTTGCCAGTCCAGCGGCTGCCGAAGCAGGACTCAAGGAAGTCGTCGATCGCGCCCCCATAGCGCCACTTCTGACCGATCTCACCAGCGACATCAACAGTGGTCGCCGACGTGCCTTGCGACATGCGGGTCTGGGAAATCTCGTTGTTCTCGGCGGTGTTCTGGGTCGGGCCCAAGCCATACGAGGTGCGGATCAGTTCTTTCCAGCCTGTGGCCGGGGTCACGCCCTGCGTCACCTCTTCGACGTAGGCCGTTCTGTTCTTGGCGCCTGAACTCATGGGGTGCTGCTCCTATCGATAGGCGTAAAAAAACCGCCTGTTGGCGGTGAGTGGATGGGCTCAGTGCGCCCGGTAGGGAATTTGGATATTCACCTGGTACCAGCCCAGCCCGTCGTCACCAAGGGTGGCTGCGGACGCGGCAAAGCAGTCGAAGCCGCCCTCGCTGTAGAACTCGAAGTGCCTGACCAGCGTGTCGGCGGCGCGGGTGATGGCCAGGGTTCCTTTGTAACTCGGTACGAACAGCTGAATGACGACGATCCCAGTGCGCTGAACGCAGGGCCCGAGACCAACCTCAGGAGTGCTGGACAGGCCGGGGATGTCGGCCAGGCGCGCCCAGATCGATTTGCCGGCCGGGTCAAATGGCTGACCATTGTTCGGATAGTCGACATTCGCCACTGGAACCCCCGCCCACTGGGTCATGCGCGTCATGACGATGCTGCGGATCTGCTCGAAGGTCATTGGCTGGCCCTCGCCACGCTGTTGAATGCTGCGCCGAACATACCGGCCGGGGCCTTTTTCGAGTAACCGTCTTCAAGGCGCTCGATGTATGGCAAGTTGTTCTGCAAGTAAACAACCGTATACGGCTCAAGACCACTCAGGCGCGTCACGCCCTCCAGGATCGTAGCTCCTCCATCCTTGTCATAGCGATCAAGAACCTGATAAACCGGCGAGCCGATGCTAACGATGGTATTCCCTCGAGCCCGGCCGGATAGCACCGGCATTCGCATGGTCACCTCGTTTAGCAGCTGAATCGCGATGGTCCTGATCTTCTTCGACAAGTCCTGCTCTACCGCACTCATAAACAGGCTCGGCGGCACACTCCACCCTCTGCCTCGGGCCATAGATCACTTCCTCAGCTGAATCTGGTAGGTGGCGGACGCTGGGTCAACCTGCACGCCCTTGACCAGGTAGCTGACGCTCTTGGTTCGGTCGGCCAGGTCGGGCACCGTGATCGTGTGACCCTCGGCAGGCCGGTCGGTGGCCTCATTGGTCAGCGCGATCAGCTGCAAGTCGCCGGACAGGATGTTGATATTGTCGATGCGCTTGGTTTCGTACTTGGCCAGCACGCCGCGCCCGGTATAGGTCACAGTGACAGCAGTTGTCGTTTCCTCGACCGGGTCATAGACGCCAACCCCCTGATACGAGCCGGTGAACGCCGACACGGCATCGGCCAGCTTCCCGTCGAACGCCTTTGCCAGCTTGCTCTGAAGCTTTGCCTGTAGTCCCATGCTCAGCCCCTCACCATCGGAATGGAATTGGTGCCGGTGGTCCAGGGGGAGATCAGTGCCAAGGCGAAGTTCTCCCCAGCAGACAGCGCGACAGAGCCCTGAACGTAGGTTTCGCTGACGGACGTGCCCGAGGTAGCCGATACCGTCTCGCTGACCGTCTCGCGCTCGGTGGACTTGTACAGGCCGCCCGTAGAGGCGACCTTTGCAGCTTGGGCACCGGCCTGCTTGATCTCGGCCGGCACTTCGGCGGGGACAGGACGCTTAATCTTGCTGGTAAGCCAGGCGTTGGCCTGCATCACAGACATAACCGGATCACCGGCACCCGCCCAGCCCGACCCCAGCAACGCGTCAACGTCTGCAACAGTGATGAAGTCGGTCATGGGTTATTCCTGGCCGGCCTTGTCGAGCAGCTCAGCGAGGGCTGGCCGCTCGGCTTCAGCATCGAACTGGATGCCTTTCTCGGTCAGCTTCACCTTGATCTCTTCGACCCTCAGGCCTTTGGACGGCTTGCCACCACCCGATGACCCCTTCTTCATCGGCTCGGGATGCTCGTAGTCATCCGGCGCGAACTGGGCGTCGATGACCTTGTAACCCTTCTGGCGCAGTTCAGCCTTGCGCTCAGCGGTAACCGGGTGCTTCTCGTAAACGACTTTCTCGTCCATGGTGGACTCCTGGCGGATGGATCAGGCGACCCAAAGGCCGCCGTCTCGATTACTTGGTGGCGTCACCGATGGTGATAACGCCAGCCGAGGCCTTGATGCTGTTCGCAACCAGATCCCAGTTGGTGCCAGTGGCCAGCTCGGCGCTGGTTGGCGACTTGCCGCCGTTGGCGGTGTCCCAGGTGTAGCCCTTGAGACCCATGCCGAAGGTGTAGTCGGCCTGCATGGTGGTCTCGATGCGCTCCTTGCCGTTGGAGGTCTGGATGTTGGTGATCAGGTCGGAACCATCCATCACCATCGCAGCGCCGTCAGCCAGACTCAGCACCTTCTGTTTGTTCGGGGTGCCAGCCTCGTACAGGGCGGCGGCGTCGGTGATGATCACAGCCTTGCCCAGGATGTCGACCACCTGCACACCACTGAAGGTGAACAGCTTCTCGGCGTTGACCAGGTTCTTGCCGATCAGCTTGTGGTACATGGCGCCGGTCATTACCTGAGCAATGAGGCGCTGCGAGGCATCACCGAACAGTGCATGCGCGTTGTTGATGGCGACGTAGTCCACGCCGGCAGTGGCCGACACGTCGTTGGTGGCAGTTGGCTGGTTGCCAATGGCGGCGACCAGAGCGGCGATGGCGGTGTTCAACTGGTCCGACATGATGGCCTCGGACAGGTTGCGGCTGATCACTTCCAGGGCTTCTTCCGGGTTTTTCTGAACCCACGACAGCTGCGAAGGCTCCCACAGGATCGGACCGAAGCCGCCTGCGATCTTCACCGAGTCGTATTGCTTCTGAGTCAGCGGGGTTGCAGCTTGCGCGCCGTTGGCGGCATAGCGGTCAACACGGCGCTGGGCACTGTGCAGGCCAGCCCAGAACGACTCTTGCAGGAAGTCGCCGTCGATACCTTGAGTGGTAAGGCGGATGGAGCCAGCGGAGGCGGCGTTGAATTTCTCAACATCCTGCGCCAGGGTTTCGATGGTGGTTTTCTTCAGGTATTCGTTGAATACCTTCATGTTCGACAGGGACATAGGTGCTCCTTAGCTTGTTGCGGTCATGGCTTTAATGGCCGCTACGCGATCTGCTTTGCTGCCGCCAAAGTTGCCCTTGGCGCCGGAATTTCCGCCACCACCGCCTTGAGCGCCGCCGCCATTGGCATCGGAACTCTTCAGGATGTGGTCGCGGTGCGGGTACTGCGAAACAAGCGTCTCGATGGCTTCGTCGAAGTCGGCCAGTTCACCTGGGCGAGCGCGGCTGAAAATCTTCTGGCCCTGAGCGTCATAAGCGACGACCTTGCCTTCCTCGACCTTCAGGTTCTGACCGAAAGTGGCCTGAACCATGTCGACCGGCACAGCCAACTTGTCGGCGATGTACTTGGAGCGGGAGAAACTGCCGCCGATCTTCTCGGCATACAGCTGCTGCTCGTAGGTCTGCGCCTTGCCGTTGGCTTCGTCCAGTTGGGTTTGGAACGCCTTGCTGATTTCGGCCTTCACGCGCTCGATCTCACCGGCATCCACCAGTTTTTTCGCATCGAGATTGGCGACAGTCTCCAGCGCCTTGATGGCTGCTGCTGGGTCGGCGATACCTTCAAAGGTCTTTACCAGGCCCTCGGCAGTCTCGGCGCGGGTGCGGTGCGACTTGGCCTCGGCGTTCAGCCGGGTGATGGTGTCGCGGGTGCCTACGGCATCAAAAGCGATGTCTTTTCCGTCGTCACCGGTAAATACGGGCTTCCCATCCAGGACTTCCGCGTACTGCTTGCCATCCACTTCAACGATCTTGAGCTTCATTGTTTCTCCTAGCAGGCCATCCGGCCCAGTGCGCCCCGCTCATCCGAACAGACAGGCATAAAAAACCCCAGCGAGTGCCAGGGCTTGAATTTGTTCGCGACACGTTTTGTGCAGTGTCATTTCGTGTCGCGGATTAGTTGAGTCCTGCGCGCGCAAACGCCTCAGGCACCATCTGCCTAAGCTGATCCAGCGTGCGCGGCTTGAAGTTGTTGCCGATCTGCAGGTCAGCGAACTGCTCTGGCGTCATACCGCCATCGCGGAACAGCTTCGCCCGGGCCTTGCCGATAACCGTGTCCTGAAAGGCTGCTGGCTGCGTCTTGATCCACTCGTAGTAGCTGGTGTCCGCCTGGACCTGGCCGTTCATGCTTGATCGGTCAGCCAGCGCGCCCAGCGACGGCGCATCCTTGAGCAGCAGAATGAAGCTGGTCCTGCAGCGAATGTGGAACGGTGGCCGCGGCCCTTCATCAAGCGCGTACTCGGTGCCGTCTGCAGCCCGGCAGTAAGCTGTCGTCCGGCCGTCCAGCGTGGCGATGATCTTCACGCCCCGCAGGATGTCGCTGTTCTGTTTGGCGAACTGATTGCGCGCCTGGCTGGCGACGTGCTGAACCGCAGTGCGCGTGACTGCATCGGCGTTGCGGCTTGTGATGGCCAACAAACCGTCCGCGTACTTCATGTCCCTGGTGCCGCGCAGGGTGCGAATGATCTCGGAGTTTGTCTTGCCCTCGAACCATCCCTGCCGAATCGCACCGGTTACCCGGGACCGCTCGGACTTGCTCCAGTCTTCGATGAAAGGTGTGAGCAGCTTTCCACCGTCAGCACCCTTGATGCCGAGAGGTGATCTGAAGGCTGCCGTCTTGAGCGTTGATAGCGCAGGGATGGTCGCGGTATGGCTCGACAGCGCAGCGCCGATCACCGCCGCCTCAGTGCTCGCCTGCCAGGCTGCAACGTCCATCAGATCCAGCTGCAGCTGATCGGTGTACTCACCAAGGATGGCGCCCAGCGATTCATCCACCTGAACAAGCATGGCTTCAAGGCGGGCGCGCTTGAACTCGGTCAGTTCCGACTTGCCCAACTGCTCGCGCAATGATCGGTCAATCTGCCTGAGGAACGGCGCAAACTTCTCGACCTCGCTGGACTTGAGGCTTTCCAGCAGCACCGCGTTGCGGATCGTGTGGCTGATCTGGTCGCTGCCCATGGGTTAATCGTCCAGGCTCACGCCTTTGCTGGGTTGAGTTTGTATGCGCGCAAACTCCTTCGGCCAATCCAGTTCGTCGCTGATGACGCCTCGGCGCTGCATTTCGGAGTAGAGCGTTTCGTCGCTGAGCTTGCCGGAGTTGGCCATGCTGATCAGGTTGGGCAGTGACACTTCAGGCGCGAAGTCGCTGTCGAAGTTGCCGCGCATTTCGACGTGGCCACCGTCAGGCAGGCTGCCGTAATCGGCAAAGATCTGCAGGAGCTGAGCAATGCAGTCAGCGAACTGACCAGCCAGGCGAGCCAGCGGGGACAATTCCTGCGCCGCTTCCTCGTTGGCCTGCGCCGCCGTCTTCACGGCCTGCTTGTCCTTCTGGAGCAGCTTGGCCCCGGCCATACGCATATCGTCGACCAGATCGTTCAGCGAGTCGCGGCCAGCGGTGATTGCTGCTCCGGTGTGCTCGACGTACTTGGCGTTGCCGTCCTTCGGCATGCGGGTCGCGCTGGCCGAACTGATAGTCAGCTGGAATTCTTCGTTGTCCGTGAACACGAACAGCAGCGGGACGCGGGCAACGTGCAACAAGTTGTCCTGGTCGCTCTGTGACTGCCAGTGCTTGACGTTCAGGTGAGCCAGTTCGAGCAGTGGTGGCTTAGCCGTCATTGGCCCGGTGCGGCCCGTGTAGAACGTCACCCATGGAATGTAGGTGAGGCTGGTCGAGCCCTGATCGTTTTGCTCCCATGCGCCGCCATTCTCGGCCTTTCGATAGGTGCGCCAGCTGCCAGGCTCCAGCACGCGGACCTGATCCACGCACTTGACGCCGAAGTTACCGTCTGCGACCTCGACCGACTCCATATAGCGAACCTGCATCAGTTTGCCACCGTCGAATCGCCAGCCGAGCACCTGGCCCGGCCTGATGATGACGGCGTAAGGGCGAACCCCAGCAGCGGCTTCCTCTGCGACGGTCTTGTACAGCTTGTTGCCTTCAGCGTCGCGGGTCGGCTGATGCTCGATCATTGCGTGACACAGGCCTTTAGCTAGCGCCTCGCGGAACCACTCGACCGACCACGAATTGATGTCGTTGCCGCCCAGGTCGATGTCGGCGGAAAGCAGCTTGATTGGCTCAGGCACGTCCTCGCCCAACTGAAGAGGCTCAGCGAATACGCGGGAAGTGTTGCTGCTGACCGTCTCAGCGTAGGCCGGGAGCAGCGTGGACAGGGCCAGGCGATCTTTGTAGGTGTCGTCAGCCTCGGCCGGGTATTGCGGCAGGAGCTTGTTGCCAGCCTTGCGCATTGCCTGAGTTCCGCCCATCAGCGGATCAACAATGGCCCAGTGCTCGCGCATGCGCTCAACCGCCGGCAGGGCGATGCTTGGGTCGTCGTTGCTCATGGTTAGATTCTCAGGGATGTGGTGGTAGTTGGTGCTGGCTTGCGCTTGGTCATGGCGACGGCGAAGTAACGGAAGGCGTCGGCGCCGTGCGAGGTGCTGTCGTGCAGCGGTCGATCCTTCCAGCACCCGCGCTTGTCGTCCCACTCCTTGCGGTAGCCCTCAAGGTGGGTGATGCCTTCGTCGCACTTCTCTTCATCGAACACGCAGCGCGGCAGGATCTCCCGAGCCGCTTCAATGCCAGTGTCCACGCCGATCTTCGGGACAACCTGAAACTTCAGGCTGTATTTCACGCCGTCGATCTCGTAGCCCTCTTTGGCGATGTCCTTTCGGCTCTTGGCATCGCTACCGAACTCGCGGTTTTCGATGTCGTGCGGCCCCCAGTGCTCGGAATAGGTGTAACCCTTGTCCTTGAGCACCTTCATGTAGTGGCGCAGGCCTTCGCCGCTGTTCTCGTAGTAGTCGATGACGTGGTACTCGGTGCCGACCTGACGCACGAACCATATGGCCGTTGAGTCGCCGACGCCGATGTCCCAGATAGTCATGACCGGCAGGTGCGAGTTGTTCGGCAGCTTTCCGATGCGCCCTGCTGCATAAAGCTTGGTGAACTGCTGGGCGTAGTAGGCTCCCTCGATCGACTGCTGGAAGGCTTCGGCCGGGATCGATGGGTATTCCCGCTTCATGTCATCGCCGAGGGTCTTTTCCTTGGCGGTGTACCAGGCGCGCTGCCCCGGGTTCGTCTGGATGCCGTGCTTGGCCTCCAGGTCGTTGAAGTAGTCGGTCAGGCGCTGTGGGATAACCGCCGTCGCCGGGTCCAGCCAGTACAGCGGGTTACGCCACCAGCTGAAGAAGAAGAATTTCCAGTCGAGCAGGCCCAGCGGAGTACCGGACAGTTGCTGCTTCTCGGCGCTCTGCGAGTAGTCAAAGAAGTAGCCGGCCCGGCCTTCTGCCGTCGACTCGATGGTGACAAAGCAATCTGCTGCCACCGCCTCGAAGGCGCCGGTGACGATCTCCCGCGCCTTGTGCGGATACTTGGCGCAGATCTTCCCGAACTCGGATACGTGCAGATACCGTAGAGTCCCACCCCGGAAGGACGTGGACACGTAGAGCGATCCGCCTTTGCTGAATACCAGCTCGCCCGCCGCGTCATTGCGTGCCGGGTTGGCCGCCTTGATCTCAGCCGGCAGGTTGTCATAGGCATACTTGACCTTCTCCCGAAACAGGCGCTTGGCGTCCGGCAGGGTGTGAGCGATCAGTGCGCACTTGGCAGCCTCGAACAGCGCAGCATCCAGCTGGACGATACAGACCAGGGTCGTGAACCCAAGCTGACGAGCCTTGAGGATGATGTTTCGGGTGTGCATGCCCTGGAAGTAGTCGATCTGCTCCTGCGTCATGCGGAAGCGGACCTTCTTACCGTTCTTGTCGGTAATCCAGTAGAGATTGTTCAGGCGCCAGAATCGATCCCTGAGCAGCTTCTTGTGCTCGGGCTTCATGGTCAGGCGTCCTTCGATAATTCGTCCATCAGGTTGGACAGTTCGTCCACATCGGAGGATTGCTCCTTGTCGTCCAGATTGAACGCCTGGCGCTCCAGAACCTGAAGGTTCTTCATAGCCGAGGAAAGCTGAAACAGGGTCTTGGCGTTGCTTGGGAGCGAAACGGCACCGAGCATATTGGCCCGCCGCATGCCATTGCTGTCATCCCGCGTCTCTACCTCGATGGCATCCTCGATGGATTCGCGCTGCTGAATGGTCGTCAGCAGATCATCCATCAATAGGTTCGCAAGGTTCGAGGCTTTGCGAATGTCTCGGCGGTGACTGCGAACAACCGTCGCGCCCTCTTCTGCCGCCTCTTCGACGATCTCAGCGTCTCGCTCAGGGTTCGCACATTGACCGTCGCGAACCTCTCCGCGAACCAGCTTGTTGCGAACCTCCTTTCGTACCTGCTCGGAGAGGTCTCGAACCCACCCAGAGGCCTTGGCCTTCTTACGGATTGCGGTGTCGCTGATTCCATTCCGATCAGCGATGGTCCTGATGGAAAGCGCGCCGGCCCGGTAGGCTCGTTCGATCGCCTCCCAGTCGAGTTGCCTGGTTGTCATAGGGGCTCTCGGAGACTTGAAATGATGGCATGATGCCGGTATTGGTAATACATACCTACTCGGAGATTCACGGATGACCCCGCTCAAATCCCTTCTTGCTGTTTGCGCATTCGGCCTTGCATGCACTACATCCTTTGCAGCCAATACGCCTTATGGCTCCTGCTCCGATAGCGCCCAGTCATACCAAGACCGCTATCAATCGACGATGCGAGCTAGTGACCTAGTGTGCTATCAAAAGGCATTGGAGCGGGAACTCGGCGGAAACTCGAACTACGCCTGCGATGAAAGCGCCGACCATTACCAAGCGGCATACGAGGCCAATCAACGATCCTCAGACCTTGTTTGCTATCAGGAGGCCCTAGAAAGAGAGCTAGGTTAAGAGGCTGGAAAGCTTGGCTTGGCGTGCTGCACTCACCTGCAGCACGCCTCACTCAAACCAGCCGGTGGCTTCTGTACCACATCCACGGCAGAACACTGTGCCGCTGGCCTGCAAGCCGCGCCGCATGATGAAGAAGTCCTCGCAGCCGCAATTGCACTTGTAGCCCTCATCCCCTACAGATGGACCAAAGGGCCACTTGAATACTCCCCTGGCTGAACCGCAGGACGGGCACTCCAGATTCCGCTGGCCCGCCGGCGCCACTGCCACCCATTCATGCTTGCAGTGGGTGCAGATGGCCTCTCCGGCTGAGTGCGGCTCATCGGGGCGCTTGAACTCCAGCACCTTGACGCTCATTCAACTCACCATGATGTTTGTCTGCAGTTGGGCGTGCCCATGCAGAAGGGATACGACTAGACCTTGAGGCAGGCCAGCAGCCTTGGCAGCATCGATCGCCTTGGCGATGGCACTATCCAGTTCAGTGACCGCCTTGTTGATGGCAGGACTGAGTGGCAGGGCGTGATGCAGGCGAGTGACGTTGCTCATGCTCTCTCCAATGTCGCGACACAAATTGCTGATTCGCCCAACCTCTCGCGGGTCTGGCTACTTGCTGAGCTTTGGCTGGAGGATCACCCGGGCAATCATCACCAGGAGGCCAAGCACCCCGTAGGCCACCGGTGGCAGCACGGCCTGCAGTTGCAGCAGTAGCTGCTCGGCGATACCCAGGGCAGCAATCGCGCCACCCGCCTGAACGCTAGTCATGCTCAGCGCTTGCTTCCAGTTGTCGATCAGTTGCATGGGTCACTCCTGCCGCTTAGGCAATTTGAAGTCGGTGAATCGGTCAGCCAGGGCGGCAACCTTCTTCACACCGAGGGTGCCAATGACAGCGCCGACGGCGGCTGCAAGGCTCGATGGGAGGTTGAAATACTCAAGCAGCGGGAATGCCCCGGCGGTGATCGCACCGCACAGGCAGGACTCAAGCAGGGCTTGCCGCCGTCCACCGCCGCCGTAGATGACGCGCAGGAAGGCGATCCAGCAAGACAACGCCGCCGCATAGAACATCGGGGCATGCTGGCTGAGCCAGGCCATGGCGATGAGCCAGGTGTCTGGTTTTTCAGGCATTGGCGGCATCCGGATTCCTCCCTTTCGGGGAGAGAGAATAGGTCCAGCACTCCCCGCCTCTCTCATTCGCTCGGAGCAAAGACAATGGCGTGGGTGCCAGATACGAAAACGCCCCTGCGAATGCAGAGGCCCTGAATAGGTGCGCGTGTCTTCCCACGCTGCTAGCCAAAGACGTTCACAACGCCGACGCCCATTGCATCGGTCTCGCTGATCCAGTCTCGCGCCACCCTGACAGCATGGTGAGGTAAGGGTGCGCGGGCTGCCGGTGTTTTGTCGTAGCACTGCACTTGCCGGCTTATCAGTGTCCAGGCCTTCCGTGAGGCCGTCCTGGCTGCGGTGAATGAGTCAGCTCCAGCGGCACTCCCAGCTCGGAGCAATGGGTGTGGCTGTGCCGAAAACGAAAAAACCCGGCGCGAGGGCCGGGTTTTCTTGGATCAGTGAGTAAGTTGCCGAAGGCAAAACTCTAACAGTGGCGAAATCATGCCACGAGCCGCACGGGAACGCAATAGGCCCTCATGCGGCCTCGCGCATCTCGTAAATTACTGCCGCTATGGGGCTGAGCGCACGACGGTCCAAATCCTCGCAGCACTCGAAGACCATATGCAGCACTCCACCCCAATCCCTCTCCCAGTTGCACGATTCCAGTCGCACGTCGTAGAACTGCCACATCCACGCCCGGAACTTCTCGGCGTTGGCGAGCGGGTCCTCGTTGGCCGACTGGCCGCCTTGGTGCATGTGCCGGTACCGGCGCATCACGCCCTTCACCACATACTCCAGCTTCTCGCGCTTGGCGGCCGTCATCCGGGGCGACTTGCCGACCACCATCAGGAACACGACCTCTTCGGCGGCTTCTCGGATGTCGTCGCTCTGCTCAGCGGCGTACATGAAGTCACCGAAGACGCGGATCTGCGGATGCAGCCGGGCGATTGCCGACTGGATATGCCCAGCCAGTGCCCCGTGTACCGCGTGGTTTGCCGTGGGCCCGCGCTCGGTGCTCTGCACCACCACGCCCAACTGCACAACGTCAGAGGTCTGGCCCGGGGCCGGGTTGTAGTTGCAGTCGTGCCATGCCTGGCGTGCTGAGTTGATCTTCATGCCGCTCTCCCCTTCAGCTCTCTTGTTTTTGCCCGGTAGTCGGCGGTCATCGCCTTCAACTCTTCGACGGTGTACTTCTTGGCCTCATGGGGGCCTTCCAGCCAATCAACGGCCTCGGCGCCGATCCGCGTCACCAGTGCTATTCGGTAGTTCACGATGTTCCCAGACAGCTGGGTGTTGCACGGCGAGCACTGGCGGTGGCAATTCAGCGGCTCGAAGCGCAATGCTGGGTTGCTACCGACGGTGCGGTAATGGCCAGCGTCATACTTGCCCTGGTGGTGCCGGCCACAGCTGATGCAAGGAAGCTCGGCGTCACGCTCGCGCACCCAAGCGTTGAAGGCGATCTGCGTATCTTTGAGGTGCTCGGCCCGGCTCTTCAGCTTCTCCTTGCGGACCTTGATCTCGCGGCGCTCGACCTGGGCCAGTGACTTGCGCGCCTTCTCCTGGTTCACGTCCTTGATGGCAAGGCCGCAGGTGTAGTTGCACACCGCCTGCCCGAGGCGCTGAGGCACGAATGAGGCCCTGCATGCTGGGTTGCGGCAGGTCTTGGGCTTGGGTTGCTTGCGCTCAATGGTCATTGGTACACGCTCCCAGGCTGTCCGGGGGCGTTACTGTCGGTGCATGCCAGATCGTGATCGCTCGCTCGAGGACACCGCTTGCAGCCGCACACCGAGCACAAGATCATTTTCACGGATGACAAAGGGAGCCATCCAAGCGGGCCTTTTGCACCCAGTTTGTGCTCGGCGATACAGCGATGGCATTCGCAGTTGAGTGGACTCATGCCGCCTCCCATTGCTCTGGCATCTGCCCTTTCGGCTCGCTCCAGGTGACGCCCTTGTCGGCGCCGAAGGCGTACATGCACTCGATCACGTCGCCCAGCTCAGCCACGGTCATGCGCTTGGTACTCTCCCCCAGCATCACTACGCCGCCGTTGATGCCCTGGGCCATGCGTATCTCCTGGCGAGCTGCTGCCGTCATCAGGGCCTTCCAGTCTTCGCTGTCGAGCTTCTGCATCACGCCATTGACCGGCCATTCAACCTGGCGAGAGATATCGCCCAGCATTGCCCACAGCTTGGCGTTCTGCTCCAGGGTGCGGCGGGACTTCACCGGACGGACGATCACCTCGACGGCGCCGGCGGCGGATAGCTCAGTGGCGAACAGGTAGGCCAGCCGCAACACCTCGCGAATCCGCGACGGTCCAGCCGACCAGAAGTGGCGCGGCTTGTGGATGACGTTGGTCATGTCAGAACCCCTCCTTGCCGCGCTGCGATTCCCACTCAAACGGGATAACGATCACCCCGCCCTCCCGAAGCCTGTCTGCGCAACGCTCACCGATAGCCGTAGCCAAAGCCTTCGCGTCGAGGTTGGAAACGATGACGGTGGGCCGAAGCTCTTCGTAGCGACCGTTGATGATGGCGAACAGGGTGGTCAGCTCGAAGTCGCTGGGCTTCTCCTTGCTCACACCGATCTCGTCGAGGATCAGCAACGAGGGACTGATGAGGCTCGCGAGAATCTGGCTTTCGCTCTTGTCGCCGGCGTGGTCATAGGTCGCACGGATGGCCTGCAGGACAGAGCCGATCGTGCGGTACACGGCGGTGTCGCTCGACTTGGCCATGATCTCGTTGGCAATCGCTACCGACAGGTGCGTCTTGCCGGTGCCGGGCTTGCCCAGCAGCAACAGGCAGCGGCCAGCAGCAGCGATTTGCTTGAACTCGGCGGCGTATCGCATGCAGGTCTTCAGCGCCTTTTGCTGCTCGGTGGTGTCGGCGATGTATCCGGCGAAGGTCTTGCCCGCGAAACGCTTGGGGATCAGCGCGGCGCCAAGCTTCTCAGCCATCCGCATGCGCAGGGCCAGGGCTTCCTGGGCTTCGGCGCGGGCGGCTTCTTCCTCGCGGCGGATTCGGCTGCACTCTGGGCACCCGGTCTTGAACTCGCGACCGAAGATCAGGTTCACCTGCTGCGGGAACTGGCCGTGGTCATCGCACACACCTGTGGTCTGCTGCGGCGCCGGGGTCGCGGCGGGCATCGAAACGATCTTGTCAGAACGCATAGGTGCCATCCTCCCGCTGAGTCAGGCCCGCGGTGTAGTCGCGATCAGCGAAACCGTTGTGGCGGGATTGCGGGAATTGGTGCACGTTGCTGGCAGACTTCACCTCGTCCTCCCAGCGCCTGCCGTTCAACCAGGTTGCTGGGTGCGGGATGAACTGGCCGCCGTCCTTGGTCCACTCGGTGCACACCACCTGCCTGGCCAAGCCTTCAGCGATCACTGCGAACAAGCCATCAGTGGCCTTGAGTTTCTTCCACGCCTTCTCCGCAGCAGCCTTGCCCTTCTTGTTCGGGTACAGCTTCCAGAACTTCGGGAACAGGTCATCGCTCGGCGAAGTCGGCAATGCCGGAGGCGTTGACGGGTTGAGGGGATCAGCAGTCAGGGATCCGGAATCAGGAATCAGAGAATCAGCCGGAGCGCTTCCGAGAATGGCAGAAGTAGTTCCGCCAAAATCGGTAGTGATACAACCCTCTGATGCAGAAGGGATAACTGACTCCGGTTCATTACGATGCGGGTTCTGATGTTTGTCGAAGTTCTCGACCTGGATGAAGCGCTTCCCGCCGACGGTGTAGCGAGTGATGAATCCTTCAGATGCGAGCCAGGCCAGCAACCCTTCGGTATCGATGCCATCACGATAGGGAAACAGCTCACCCTTGATACGCAGAGGGCGATCCTCAAGGCGCCCTGCTTTGTCAGCGAGCAGCCAGAGCCCTTCGAACAACAGCGTCAGCATTGGATCGGCCACGCCCAAGACTTCGTTCTTGAACAGGGCCGGTTTTATGTTTCTTGCGCGGGCCATGATCAGTGCCCTCCGAAAATAGGGACTGAACAGAAGCGCGACACGTTTTCAGAATTCGAAAAACGTGTCGCGACATTGGCAGGGGTATTGATCGATTCGGTTTGATGGTGCATGATTTGCTCCACAAGCGATTTAAGAGAGCCGGGTCACTACCCCGGCTTTTTTTCGTCTCGGATTTGGCAGAGGCCCTCTCAATTACCCTGAAGAGTCCCTGCAAGAGGCCCTGATTGGGGTCACCAACTGAAGCACCTTGGCCTTCCTCCGCCCAACGACTGAAAGCGCCCCTGCTGCAATGGACGCTTCCACCATTTCGTTCAATGCCCGCTCAAGGCTCCAGCCGTTGTTGTTCATCAACCTCTGGATTTCTTGCCTGTGAGCCGGCGGCAGCTTTTCAAGAATTACGGTCATTCGGCCCTCCAAAGGGGCTTCACCCCGCGATATCTTCTTGTTTGTCCTGCATGAGTTCGTCGATCACGCCGTTGGCAACGGCCCACTCGATGATTTCGTAGAGGTAGGTCGCGTGCTGCATGCGGGTTTTTGTGGCGGCCTTGCGCAGGATCCGATCCAGCACAGGTTCGAAACGAACCTTCACCGGAATGGCGCGCTTTTGATTGGGGTCCATGTACATACGGGTCGTGCTCCTGGCTGTTGAAATTGGGTTAAGCGGCAGATTTGGTTGGCTCAGAACTGCGCAGATAGGCCCAGTCGATAT
Organism: Pseudomonas sp. Irchel 3H3; assembly: GCF_900187635.1. Lineage (NCBI taxonomy): Bacteria > Pseudomonadati > Pseudomonadota > Gammaproteobacteria > Pseudomonadales > Pseudomonadaceae > Pseudomonas > Pseudomonas sp. Irchel 3H3. The sequence continues at coordinate 51,874 of NZ_FYEC01000014.1, forward strand.
CGGGACGCATCACTTCACAGGTCACCGAACGCGAGGATTCACGCTCGATGCTGATAGCGAGAGCTGCACCCGGGCGCCGATAGCCATATGCAACCTGCTTGATCTGGCCGACGGTCGTCCCGCAGCTAGTCGCAAAGTCTTCAAGGGCCTGCTTGTCGAATGGCTTGATGTAGTCGTGCAAATTCATGGGTGCACCTCCGTATTGCCAGCCAGATTAGCAATTGCTAATCCTTCAAGCAATAGCAGACCGTAATTTACTGATTGCTAACTGAAAGCGATTATTGGCAAATGGACATCAACCAAACCCGAGTGAAAGCCCTCAAAGCCGTCATGGCCGGGGCATCCCAGAAAGACTTCGCCAATCAGCACGGCTTGGATGCGTCGTACCTGTCCCAAATTTTGAATGGGCACAGGAATCTCGGCGAGAAAGCGGCGGCGAACCTGGAAGACAAGATCGGCCTCCCGAAAGGAAGCCTGGTCAGCCCGCCCGCACCCGAAGAACAGGCTCCGATAACGCCAGCGGCATCTGCGACCGAACAGCTGAAGCTGGCTCTAGCAAAAGTTAAAGGACTGTCCGACGAGGCGCGGAACCGTTTGCTTGCTGTTGCGGATGAGCCCCAGAAGAGCAATGTTCTGGCGGGCGACTTCTCGCGCCCAGGCCAGGTTGGCGATGAAGTGTGGATTGCTCACTACGACGTACGCGCAGCCATGGGTGGCGGGCAGATTCCGCACGAATACCCCGAAATGCTTCAGGATATCAGGGTGAGCCCCAAGCATCTGCGCGAGATGGGTGTCACCTTCAAGGAGCACTTCCACCTCAAGATGATCACCGGCTGGGGCCAATCGATGGCGCCGACGATCAAGGACCGTGATCCGCTACTGGTCGACATCACGACCCGGGAGTTCACCGGGGATGGGATCTACCTCTTCTCCCACGACGAAATGCTGTACGTGAAGCGCCTGCAGAAGAAAGGCAAGGATCGCTTCAAGATGATCTCGGACAACAAGCACCACGATCCAGAAGAGATTCGCGTGGATGACACACATATCCTCGCTCGAGTTCTTTACGTCTGGAATGGGAATCCGGTGTGACCCATGACCCTCACCAAACCCAACCAAGACCTGAAGCGCGACCTGCAGAACATCGCCTCCGAAGTGAAGTGGTCGGCTGTCGAGCTGATGCGGATTGCTGAAATATTGAGCAAGGCCGGGGACGAGCATGACGCCTAGGCAGTAATCGGGCTCTACCAGATGATGCAGGCTGGGGAGGAGTGATTGGGGTGTGCTGATTACTCGGAATCAAAAATACCTGGAGCCAAAACTATCCTATTTGGCTACTGACTAAAGCCAAAAAATAGAACCTGGAAATTATGAGAAAGGGATTTTTTAAACATTTTGGATTTTCCGGGGAAGGCAATCCCCTAGGAGATCTTGGAACCAAGCTTAATAGCAGCCTGTATATTGTCATGACAGTGGTCGGCACCGTGCTTTTAGCTTTTGGGGGCGCATTTGCCAGCGGATTCAAGCTAGATGAAGAGTGGAGTGCAGCGACTACATTATGGAGCCATGCGTCAGTCATTTTTCGTTACCCTGTAGTATGGATGATAGCAGGCACCGGGCTTTCCGTACTTGGCGGAATAGGAAACTACATCGATTCGAATGCACAGAGGTCCACTATCGATTCTCTGAGGCTGCAGAACAACTCTATTCCGGACTTAAACAATGAAATAAACGGCTACCAAGAAACCATAGAATCACTTAAGTCGTCACTCAGACTTTTACATACAGAGCTCGTAACAACTCACCTAAAGGCCGCCTACAAGAGTCTAGGACTAACAACTCATGAGCGTGTGTCAATCTATTATGAGCACGGAAGTGATTTTTATCTTCTAGCAAGACATTCGAAAAATCCGGTTTATGCAAAATCCCACAGGCAAAAATTCGCCCTAAATCAAGGGGTCATCGGTCAGGCCTGGCAGCATCAGCAGCATGTCGAAAGGCATTGCCCAGGGTTCATAAACCGGGCAGAATACCTTGTATACATGGGAAAAACCTATGGTTTTAAGGATGCGCAAACCCTAGGCTTCGCCATGAAGAGCTGCAGATACGTGGCGATAGCCATATCTGACGCAGACTCTCACACAGGGGTTATCGTCTTTGAAAGCACCAATGAGGATTTTCTAAATGTTTCAGCTAAATGCATCGAAACCGAGATTGTCGCCTACTGCTCTGAGTACCAAGGAATACACTCAAAATTCCTACGCGATGGCTTAGAGCTAAATAGAGAGGCGCACATTAAGTCTGCGCCGGACTCAGTGGAGAAAGATTTTCTTAAAGACTTCAAAAAAGGAGGCGCCAAATGAACAGAACTCAAAACATAGTGGCTTACCTCTGCAGCAACTACCCACACAAGCATGAGCTATCCAAAGCCAGGCTCACAAAACTTGTTTATTTGGCCGATTGGTTTTCAGCCTTGCTTGACGAAGAGCAACTAACTGACATCCGATGGGTATTTAATCACTACGGCCCGTACGTAGACGATGTTGTCGACTCAGCCAAAGGAAGTCGATCTTTCAACATCCTCCACCAAGAAAACCATTATGGCTCTTCTAAGCATTTAGTAGAGTTTTGCGGCGACGACCGAGAAATTGATCTTTCCGACAGAGACGTAGAGATACTGGATGCTGTTATTGAGAAAACGAAATCAATGTATTTCAATTCCTTCATTGATTACGTTTATTCGACATACCCGGTAAAAGCTAGCGACAGATATGCTGTGCTTGACCTTGTCTCGCTAGCTAGAGACTTCAGCCGGTAGAGGAAATGATCGCTTAAGCCCGCCTAGCGCGGGCTTTTTTGTGGTCGTCAGAAAGGCGCTGGCTCCTCAATGGCAAATGCGTCATCCACTTCAACCACGCGATCCTCCTCAGCCTGAGGCTCCCACTTCAGGGTCACCGACTCGTCGTCGTTGAACGTCATGTCTATCCCGTCCGTCTCGGATAGAAATCCCATCACCTCCTCCCACTCGCGATCGCCATCCGTATCCAGGCGATGGATCGTTACCCAGCGCTGAACCTGCGCCGCCGGGTGATTAATCATCGAGGATACGCGTAGTCCCAACCGCTCTACCCCGCTGATTTCTTCCCTCTGCGCTGGTTTTCCCTGCTTCTTCGCCTTCGTCATTTGCAACTCCAAATGCTGTATATCCATCCAGTACAGACAGACTATAGCGAAGCTTTACAGAAATGTAACTACCAATTCCCGGCGAGCAGGGAGTGGTGGCAAAACAGCGCTCGCCAAATCAATTTAGCATTTGCTATTGACGTATTATTTAGCAGTTGCTAATTTACGTCCATCGCAGCGCTACAGGGACTGCGAAGGGCCTCAACAGACCCGCCGCTCTTTAACAGCTCGGGAACCTCGCAGATCGATCCCCAGACATGGGCACAGCGCGAGCAACAAATTCGATCTCCATGCCAGCTCTGGAACTGGCCGGACTCCCTACAAGGGAGAACGCCAAACCATGCAAGCCAGCCGGCGAAGAACACCGAACACGAAATGTGTGACGCCGGCCAGGTGGGGAAACCGAGGCGCCAAGCATGGGGCGGACAACAGATTTCACTGGCTGGCCTTGGCGACAGGGCCAGACGGGAAATCAACCGAGGAAAGCGCCATGAAAACACAAGCCCTGCAAGTCGAAGTGCGATTCCCGAAGAAGGGCGAGGAAGAGTTCGACTTGATCGTCGAGCAATTGGCAGCGGCAGTGTACGAGAAGGTGAAGGAGCGCCTAGAGCAAGATGCTAAAGGCGCTAGAGGCGATATCAGCGACGCTTGAACGCTTTATCGAGACGCTTTTTCATGTCCTGAACAAGCTTGTCGGCCTCTTTCTGGGCTGCCTCTCTCAACTTTGCCGTAACAGCCGCTTTATCCCCGATATCCGCGCTGCATTCGCTGCATCGGACCATCTGGTCGACCTCATCGTCATCTGGAATTACGAGCATCTTGCTCCCGCACGCTGCACATACTGCAGAAATCTGCATAAGTCTTTCCTTGCTGATTGGTGGAACTCTCAGCATATCCGGGAAGTGCGTCACCTGCGTAGTGGTGAGATGGCTGCTAGCCACTAAACAAACTGCACCACGTCAGCTTGACGATAACTGCCCGAGCACCTGGTACTCCCCAGCACCAGGCCGCATCGGAGTGTGATCTGGTTGCGACGAAGGCGCGGCCTCGATGCCTGGTCGGTGGATTGGGTCAGATCACACCCCGATGCGGACGATTCTGCACCGCGCAACGCGGCCCCCTGCAATCACAGCTTGATAGGTGGCCACTGCCTTCCCAGTGAGCGAACCATAGGAGGATGACCATCATGTAATAGCTGACTGATCCACCTGCGTGGCGCAGCAAGCCTGAAGGCTGCGCCCAATACCCTGACAGGCAGCGGACAGTAGGCGAGTCCGAGGGCATAGCTGGCCAGACTCGACGCACGGGAGGAAGCGCTCCCCGCCTGCATCCCCCTTCCCCGACACCACTCGCATGCACTCCCCTCCGCGCCCAACGGCAACCAGCGGAATGGATGAGTGCAGCCGAGTTTTGTTGGATCAACACCCGCCACTCTGGAGGCGCCCATGTCCACCAGCTATGCAGACAGCGCCCAGGCTCGAGAGTGGGACAAGCGCTTCGACGATTGGGGGCGACCCAAAGCTCCGAAGGAAGACGGCTTCCACGATTACGAGGCTGCCGCACTGGCGCTGAGTGAAGCTCAGGCGGTCCGCGCCGCGCTGCAATTGCAGGAGCGCAAGGCCGCCGCCAAGCGCATCAACGCAGCAGTTGAACAAATCGGTGACTTCTTCGGCATGAATGGAGAAAAGACATGAGCCAGCAGCATCGCGACCACCAGACGGCGGTCACCTGGATCGAGGGTGAAATCAACAACATGATTCGCGACCTCGGCAAGCCCAACGCCAGCTCGGCAGCGACATCAGTCATCACCCTCGCCTACATGTTGCGCGCCATCGACGACGATGAGCACCGGCACTACCGGGCACGCATCGACCAGATCTACGACACCTACAACGCTTCGATCACGCAGGGAGCTGCAGCATGACCATCATCGCTCGTAACGCCAAAGCAATGGCCGAAGCCCTGCAGCGCCAGGGCTTTTTTCTGGTGGCCGATCTACCGCAGCGCATCAAGATCAAAACGCGCCGCGGCATGTTGATTGCGAGGGTGTCGTGACGGCTCACCAGCGGGCGCGCCGCCTGCTGATCTGGCGCGGCTCTTTCCCCGCCCTAACCCTCTTTGCCTTCCTGATGCTGCTCAGCGCTCTCGCCGATCGCATCACTCAATAACTCACACCTTCAAACGCTGCGCACCGCGCGGTAAGGAATAGTCATGTCCGCAAATAAACAAGCACTCACGCAAGACTCGCTCGAAATGGGCGAAGCTGAAGACGCACAAAACTCTGTCGTCCCTTCGGTTGCCGTCACCGACATCGCCGAATACCGGCCGCACGAAGAACAGATCGTTCGCCTGGAAACCACTTACGCAAAGCTGGTTGTTGATTGCTCGACCAGTGAAGGTTTGGCGAATGCGAAGGAGGTTCGGGTCGATATACGAGATGTGCGCTATGCCTTGGCCAACACCACCAAGACGGCGCTGATTCCGTACCAGCAGAAGGTCAAGGACGCCCAAGCTCGCGTCAACCAGGTGAAGGAATTCGGCGAGGCGCTGAAGGATCGAGTCTTGGCAATCGAAGCGCCCGTTGATGAAGCAATCAAGGCCGAAGAAAAGCGCGTCGCTGATGCGAAAGCCGAGCGCGAGCGTATCGAGGCTGAGCGTGTGGAAGCCATCCGGGCAAAAATCACCCGTTTCAGCTCTGTCGCTGCTGCATATGCAAGCCGAAGCGCTGCCGATGTCGCGAACATCCTGCAAGGCGTCAAGGAGTCGGTGATTCTGCCGGATGAATATGCCGAGTTTGAAGCTGAAGGCACCATCGCCCGAGACAACGCTATTGAACAGCTGGAAACGCTGCACAAGTCTGCCGTTGAGCGAGAAGAGGCTGCCGCCAAGCTGCTGGCCCAGCAGAAAGAACTCGACGACCTGCGCGAAAAGCAGCGGATTGCCGACGCTGAATCTGAGGAGCTGCGCAAGCAACGCGCCGAGGAAGACCGCCAGCGTTTGAAGAAACAGCAGGACGATCTGGACCAGCAGCGTCGCGACATGGAAGCGCAGCAACGCCAACAGCGCGAGCAGCAGGAAGAGCAACAGCGCCAGCAGCGCGAACGCGACGCACAGTATCAACGTGACCAGGAAGAGCTGGCCCGTCTGCGCGCCCAGGCCGCAGCGCCAGCTCCAGCCACCCCAGCGGCTGCCCCAGTGGTCGCAGAGAAGGCCGAAGTAACGCCTATCAGCGCACACGCAGCCGCTGCTGAATCCGAAGGCGTGACTACGACCGCCCCACTGGTTGACGACATTGTCGAGGTCGTAGCCCTTGGCTTCGACGTGGACCTCGACACTGCTCGCGCCTGGCTTCGCGCCATCCGCTTCTAACCACCTTTCCATCTAAAGGCCGACACATTCATTGTCGACCACGGAGAGCGCAATGACCGACTCAGACACTCAAGCACCAACGGGCCTCGCCACTTACCACGATCCTTCGCACAACGCGGCAGCGCTCATCCTCGATCCAGGCACCATGAAGTCGATGAGCGACCTCGCGATGATGATGTCGAAGGGCGTGACAACAGTCCCCAAGCATCTGAAGGGCAATCAGGCTGACTGCATGGCGGTAGTGCTGCAAGCGATGCAGTGGCAGATGAACCCTTTCGCTGTTGCGCAGAAGACGTTCATCGTCAACGGCGGCGCGCTGAGCTACGAAGCGCAGCTCGTCAACGCCGTGATCACCTCCAAGGCACCAGTGAAAGGTCGTTTGAACTTCGAATGGTTCGGCGCCTGGGAAAACGTCATCGGGAAGATGCGCGAAGTCACCAGCAAAACCAAGAAGGACGAGGACACCGGCGAGTTCAAGAAATACCGCGTTCCTGCCTGGAGCTTTGACGACGAGAAAGGGCTCGGAATCAGGGTCTGGGCAACCTTCAAAGGCGAAGACGAACCCCGCATTCTGGAGCTTCTGCTCACTCAGGTCCGCACCCGGAACTCCACGCTTTGGGCGGAAGATCCGAAGCAGCAGATTGCCTACTTGGTGACTAAAAAGTGGGCTCGACTCTTCTGCCCTGACGTCATCCTCGGCGTCTATACACCCGATGAGTTCGAAGACTCATACGGCGGCGAAATAGATATCACCCCCGCGAAGCAGGCTTCAAACACCGCTGCCGCTGCCGGTGTTTCGTTCGGTCCGAAATCCCCCTCGCCGGAAATAGACGGAGTATTCGCAGACCTTTTGGTTGTCGCGAAGCGGCAGGACATCGACGCCTATGCGACAGCCTGGGCAGGTCTCAAGCCTAAGCAACGTGCCGCGATCGGACTGGAGTGCCACGAAGCGCTGAAGAACATGGCGGCAACCGTTGATGGCGACTTTACCGACATGACTGGCACCAATGATGGCCTGGCCCAGGCCGAGGAAGCGGCGTAGTGAGAGCGGACCTTCAAGGCACTGAAAAGTGGCATGCAGACCGATCTGGCCGAGTAACAGCCAGCCGGTTTAAAGACGTGATGGCCTGGGGGAAACCTGACAAAAATGGGAAGCGCGAGCCTATGGGCGCGCGCACCTCATACATGCGCGAACTGTGCTTCGAGCGTCTAGCAAAGAAGTCCAAGCACAACGTCAGCAGCGCTTCCATGAAGTGGGGTCACACCGAAGAACAGAAGGCTCAGGATGCCTACGAGATGCTGACCGGCAACATCGTCGTGCCGTCAGAGTTCATCGTTCATCCGAAGTACGACTGGCTCGGCTGTTCACCAGACGGCCTGATCAACGATGACGGTGGCACTGAATCGAAATGCCCTTTCAACGAGGCAATACATGTCAGGACTTGGCTCGAAGGCATGCCCGAAGAACACATGCCGCAGGTCCAGGGCTGCATGTTCGTCACAGGTCGAAAATGGTGGGACTTTCTGTCCTTTGATTCACGCCAAGATGAAGAGTGTCAGCTCTACATCGAGACGATTTACCGCGACGAAGACTACATTGCCAACCTGCACAAAGAGCTCGTCCAGTTCAACCTGGAACTGAATCGCATGGTTGATGAGGTCGCGGACAAAGCGCGGGCGCAAGCCCATAGATTAGGAGCTTGAGCATGATCAGCAATCACCTCAGTCTGGTCGAGCAGCTTCGGCCCAAGTCGAACGAACTGGCGGCCCAGGTCGCCCAGTTCCTGGCCAGCGGCGGCCAGATCAAAGTTGCCGAGCCAATCGGCTACAAACCAAAGCCAATCAGCTACAGCAATCAGATGCCGCCGGCACCCAAGCCGTTTGTTCGGCGCCGGGTTGAAGCTCCTCCCCCGCCACCAACTGCATTCGATGCCCGCCAGCAGGCGCGTGAAAAGCTGGTCGATCAAGTTCGCGGGTTGAGCACTACGCACACCCAAGTGGAAGTTGCGGCAGCCGTTGGCATCAGCAGGAAGGCTATCTACAACATCGCCAAAGAGCATGACATCACATTCCAGCGCCCAACCCGGGGCGGCGCCAACGATTCGGCGCGACTCGAGCAGGTTGCGGCCCGGGACGCGAGGCTTGCCGAACGGATCAGAGCGTTCCTTGAGCTGGGCATCACCCGGCGCCAGTGCTGCGGCAGGCTGGCCATCGGCAACAAGGCCTTCGAGCGGATCATCAAGGCCCACGGCATCGACTACCCCAAGGCTCATCAAGGCAGTACTTCATGCGCCGCATAGCCCGCATCCAGCAACGCAAACGACAAACCTGGCTCGCACTGCCGGCCAGCGGAATAGAAGAGGTAGGCCATGGCCGAGGTACAGCAGCAGGAGCCGACGGCAGAAGCCATCAAGCAGAAGAAAAAGCGCGAGAAGGCGGCAGCGAAGGACGCAGCATTGGGCGTCGAGAAGTTTACGATTGAGGTGGCCGGCATCTTCAAGGCCGACCTCAAGCGCCTGATGAAAGAACATGGCTTCAACAACCAGCAGGAAGTTCACCAGAACTTGTTGCGCAACGTGATCGCCGCCGACTTTGAAACGGCGGCAAAGATGCTCAAGTGTGTCACGACACCTTTTGTTGTTAGCGAAAAGGTGTCGCGTATTCTGATGGTGGCCGGTTTGAAGTCGCTTGCCGACGACCCGCCCGAGCCCGACGACGAAATCGAAAGACCCGCATAACCCACCCTACTCGCTGCATCCGGTAACCGGAGGGCGGTAGCCAGCTCAGCCTCTCGCGTTCGAAAGATCTTGCTGCCTGGCTCGATACGAAAGAAAAGCAAGGTTCACGACCACAAGGCCACACACAAACGCGGACTCATAATTGCCTACTTTGAGAGCCAGCGTGATAGCTAGCCCCAAAAAGGTCTGCGCAAATATCAGGTATAAGCTCATCTGCCCTAGTGTCACACCGACCTCCTTGATCCGGCTCCAAGCCGGTCACCCGTAATACCCCATATCACTGGACAGCGCCAGCCAGCGCATCCCTATCGCTTTGCTTTCGTACCGGGAATAAGCCAACCCACTAAAAAAACGCTCGCAGGACCAATAAGCCAAGTGACAGTCGTGCCTGGGCTGACAATTGGCACGACGATAGCAATTGCAAGCAGGCCTATTCCTGCCCAGAGCCGCTTACGCGGCGTGAACCATTCGCGGAACGCTTCAAGCTTTTTACTGGCCACGGACACTCTCCCTGATAAACAACTCGAAAAGATTTCACTGCTATCAACGAATGACGCAAGCCGGCCTACGGGGCTTAACGCTTATCGTGAGCGTCGGGATTTAAAGTACTACCTAGAAGCAGGACTCCGGGGGTCAGGATGAAACCCCAATAACCATTGAAGCTTGGATAGAAAAGCGGCCCGACCACCGAAGTGACAATTAAAGTGAATCCTGCCCATAACCGCTTACGCGGCGTAAACCACTCGCGGAACGCTTCAAATTTTTTACCGACCATTACTACTCCCCCTGGCAACCAACTCGAAAAACTTCACTTCTACCAACGAGTCACGCCAGCCAGGCACGACAGGGACCGCCTCAGCGCTTGTCGTGAACTGTCGAGGGCCAAGCACTAAAGAAAATTATCACTCCTGGAATCGATACGTAGATCCAGTTGTTGCTTGGATACAAAACAAGTCCGGTGATCCATGTAATCAGAAAAGCACCACCCACTCGACGCCGACGCTTGGGGGTGAACCACTCGCGGAACGCTTCAAGCTTTTTACTGGCCATTGCCACTCTCCCCGACAACCAACTCTAAAAGATTATCACTCCTATCAACGAATCACGCCAGCCGGCGAGGCGGCGTCCACCTGGAAAACAATCATGACCATCACCGCGCCGGTCATCCGCTACCACGGTGCCAAGTTCCGGCTCGCACCCTGGGTGCTGCAACACTTCCCACCGCACACCTGCTACGTCGAATCTTTCGGCGGCGCCGCCGGCGTGCTGATGCAGAAGCCTCGATCGTACGCAGAGGTTTACAACGACCTGGACGGCGACATCGTGAATCTGTTCCGGGTCCTGCAGGATCCGGTTACGCGATCGGGACTTACAGAGCGCCTTGTCTTCACGCCCTACTCCCGCGAAGAGTTCGAATTGTCATGGGAGATGAGCGCCGAACCGATCGAGCGAGCGCGGCGAACGATCATCCGAGCACAGATGGGTTTCGGGTCCGCCGGCGCAACCAAAGATGTTACAGGCTTTCGCATCGACACGAAGCGGCAGTACGGCACAGCCCAGGCACTGTGGGCGGCGTACCCAGAACAGCTTGCCGAGGTTGGCCAGCGCCTCAGCGGTGTTCTGATAGAGAACCGACCGGCGATCGAGGTCATCACCGCCCATGATGGCCCACAAACCTTGCACTACGTCGACCCGCCCTACGTGCACGAAACCAGGTACAAAGGCGCGTCGAGCGGCCGGTACTACAAGCATGAGATGGACGATGCGGCACACCGAGATCTGCTCGGTGTTTTGCTCGAGCTAGAAGGAATGGTCGTGCTGTCGGGATACCCAAGCGACCTATATGCCGAGCTTCTTCCTGGCTGGGCGAGCTACAGCACTTCGGCGCGCATATCCGCTGGGCGCGGCACCGCAAGCCGCACTGAATGCATCTGGCTGAATCCAGCCTGCGTCGAGCGTGTCAGCCAAATCGGGCTGGACCTCGGCGAACGAGCGTACCCCTTCATCCCCACTTCAACGAATCACGCCAGCCGACGAGAGTCACTTGAGATCGAGAATGAGGAGAAGCAATAAGCCTTCCTCAATTGAAGTGATCTTTACAGACCAGTGTTCAGCCTGTGCGGTATCGGTAAAGCTCTTCGGAAACTGGGCCCTCAAGTGGTCCTGGCTGTACCTTTTCGTTCGTGTAACTGGGGGCCGCCATTGAAATGTCAGAGACTTCCTGGTCGGCATGATTGCGAACCAACGCTCGCCGTCGACTTCAAGCCCTACGGATAGAACATCGCCTTGGGGTTTGCGCCCGCAAGAAACCTCCTTCAGGCAGACAAAGGTTCCTATCAACAGCGCGAACGCTTCTTTCGCGCTTCCATCCTGGATGTATTCGTAGAACTCAGTAATCCAACCCGAATCTTCTCCGATTTTCAGCATCACCAATCCTCCACCAGAACCCTAAAACACTGTAGCCGTTTGGCGACGAGGCACCCCTATGTCCGCACAACAGAAGAAACACCCCTTCGATTTCAAAACTCAATACGGACTCGGCTTCAGCACTCAGGACGATGAGATCGTTGTCGATTTCTTCTGCGGTGGCGGCGGTGCCGGTACCGGGCTGGAGATAGGCCTGGGGCGGGCGGTGAATGTCGCGAAGAACCACAGCCCTCAGGCGATCAGCATGCACACCGTCAATCACCCAGGCGCTGTGCACTACACCACCGACGTGTTCGAGGGTGATCCGGATGCCGAGTGCGGCGGCAAGGCAGTGGGCTGGTTCCATATGTCACCAGACTGCACGCACCACAGCCAGGCGGCCGGCGGCCAGCCGCGCAAGCGTGAGATTCGAAACCTGTCGTGGATTGGCTTGAAGTGGGGCGGCAAGAAGAAGCCTCGCGTCATCAGCTTGGAAAACGTGAAACAGATTCTCCAATGGGGGCCGTTGATTGCCAAGCGCTGCAAGGTGACCGGCCGAGTAGTGAAGCTGGGCGGCGCCATCGCCGAACCGGGCGAAGTGGTTCCGGTCCACCAGCAGTTCCTGGTGCCCGACCCAAAACGTCGCGGGCAGACCTGGGCCGTATTCGTGGCCGAGCTCCAGCACCTTGGCTATGTCGTCGAGTGGCGTGTGATCAAGGCCTGCGACTTCGGAGCACCGACCAGCCGTGAACGCCTATTTATGATCGCCCGCTGCGACGGCCAGCCGATCGTGTGGCCTGAGCCGACCCACGCTAAATACCCGGTCAAGGGCCAGAAGAAGTGGCGCACCGCCGCCGAGTGCATCGACTGGACGATCCCGAGCAAGAGCATCTTCGACCGGCCGAAGCCGCTGGCACCGGCCACCCTGCGCCGAATCGCCAAGGGCATGAAGAAGTTCGTCATCGATGCCGCTGCCCCTTTCATTGTGCCGATCGCAAACTGGTCTGGCGAAAGTGTGCAGTCAGCGCATGACCCGCTGCGCACCGTGACCTCCTGGCCGCGCGGGGGCTCGTTCGCCATGGCTAGCCCGATTATCGCGCCAGCCACACACCAGGGCAGTGACCGTGTCAACGATCCGCACGCCCCGCTGCCGACGGTGACCTGCGCCAATCGCGGTGAGTTGACGCTGATCAGCCCGGTACTGGTCGGAGCCGGAGGGCCCGAGTACAGCGGCAAGCCAACAACAGCGGATCAGCCTGCAGGGACGCTGATGACGCAGAACCACCGTGCACTCGCCGCTGCGCACCTGGTGAAATTCCGGTTTGCGGACGAAGGCAAGGCGCTCGACGAGCCGCTGCCGACCATCACCAGTGGCGGTAACTACCAGCGTCCGGCCGGCGCCGCGCACGCCATGGGCATCTCAACGGTGTTCATGGCCCAGATGAATGGCGGGTTCAACACCACGGCTGCCAAGAGCATCGAAGACCCGATGACCACGGTGACCAACACCGGCAGCCAGCAGCAGTTGGTGACCGCCAACCTGGTGCACCTGCGCGGAAACTGCGATGCACGTGACGCCGTTGATCCGCTGCACACAATCAGCGCTGGCGGCACCCATCACGGTCTGGTCACCGCCTTCATGGAGCGTCAGTTCGGCGCTAGCGTGGGCCAGGCCGTGGACGAGCCAGCCCCTACTATCACTGCCGGTGGTGGCGGCAAAAGTTCGCTCGTCGAGCTCCAGCTCTCGCCAGAGGTTGAAGCCGGCGCGCTGCGGGTCGCGGCCTTCCTGATCAGCTACTACGGCACCGAGAACGTGAGCGCCGCCGGCGAGCCAGCACCAACCATCACCACCAAGGATCGGCTCGGTCTGGTCACCGTCACAATCAAGGGCACGCCGTATGTGATCGTCGACATCTGTCTGCGAATGCTGCAACCGACCGAGCTGTACAAAGCCCAGGGCTTCCCCACCGACTACATCATCAGGCACGGCGCCGACGGCAAGCCGTTCACCAAGACTCAGCAGGTGCATATGTGCGGCAACAGCGTCAGCCCGCCGCCGATGGCAGCACTGGCTCGGGCCAATGATCCGTGGCGCGCCCAACAACGCCAAGAACGCGCAGCATAACTATCCCGCTTCACCGGCCGAGCATGGCCCGGCAGATACCAAAGTACCAACAAGCCCAAAATGGGCATCATCCATAGACAGCTTCAAACTTCACAACATACTCTCCCGCTGGAATAAAGGGGGACCCTGCCATATGTATATTCAATGAACCATTCTGGTCAGTGCCCTGCCTCAGCTTAATTGATTTAGGATCAACATCATCTGGCAAACTCTCCATAGTGAGATTTAAATACTTTATTGCATCTGATATATTTTTTGCACGCAATCTATAAGTTGCATTCCGGGTCGTTCTTCCAAGATCAAATCTAATGACACCTTCTAATTTATTGGGTTCGTCACAAGTAGTTTCTTGGCTCACGTTTATCGCCGAATGGGTCGCGGGAGGGTTGAAATCACCCGAAGGGAAAATTGCCCGAGCTTGAGCACTAGCAATGTCACGCGCCATTTTTGCAAGCACGTTATTAACTCTAGCCTCTAGTTCCGGGCCTGAAGTCTTAACCGAATCTAACTCACCCTTCAAACTCTCGTATAGATCATCAGCGAGCTGTGGATTTGAAGCTCCGGCGCTCTGAGTCCAATGCTTGACCGCTGTTTGAACAATTTCAGTAATATTGTTTTGTACGCCAGTAACTGATGTTTCAATTTTATTCACTGACGACTGAACCGAATCTAACGCTTCGGTAGATTTTTTGTAAAACTCCCAAGATATCCACGCGGCGAACATAGATAGGAGAAACGCGGCGATTGCAAGGCCAAACGAAATTACAGAGAACAAGTCCAACTGATAGACTTTTCCATTCCCAACAAACAGATTAACTATCGACACTGCCAAAACGAATATTGCCGAATATAGTACGATTTTCTGTCGCATGAGCCATCCCTTGCTGAGTTCTTAGAGGGCGAAAATCTAACCCACCCAATGTCAAAATGCCATCTCCGCACGAGAATTCGTATTGAAGACAACCGCAACGCACTGAACAAAATAACTCGATCCCCTCCCCCTTCAAAGTCAGCCGCTATAGCGGCAAGGATTTCTATGCGCCTGAAGAAAGCTGAGCGCGAGCAAGTGCGCCTGAAATACGGCGGGCACTGCGCCTACTGCGGCGTCCTGCTGGGTGACCGGTGGCACGCCGACCACCGAGAGCCAGTGATCCGGGTCAGCGATGAGCGCGTGGCCGAGCAGGCCGAGAACCACAACCTTGAAAACATGATGCCCGCCTGTGCGCCCTGCAATATCAGCAAGGGTCGACAGACGCTGGATGGCTGGCGGTCCTGGATCGCTGGGCACATCAACTCCCTCAACAGTTACCACCCCATCTATCGCCTGGCCAAGTCCTACGGACTGATAGCCGAGACCGGCGCGCCGGTGGTGTTCCACTTCGAAAAGGTGACGCCATGAAGCTCACAGAAAAACAGCAGAGAGTCCTCGAGGAGCTGCGCAAGATCGGCCGGGAAAATGCCTATCTCTATCGCGACACCCAGCCATATCTGCACCAGAAGGATTGCGAGAAGCTGGCACTTGGTGACCAGGCGTGCGTGTTCGGCATGGGCGGCCTTACCTTTCAGGTTGGGCACCGCCTGGGCGTATCGGCACCATCTGTGCTTAGCATCTTCAAGGCTCTTCGGCGCAAAGGGCTGGTGATTCGCGAAGAGAGCTATCCGGAATACCAACGAGCGCGGTACTGGTGGCCTGTTGGTCTGGCTGCTGAGTTGGCCGGCGAGCTCTTGCCTGTCAGCGAGGTGGCGTCATGATCAAGCTGACCGAAAAAGTCCACGTTGCTGCCAACCAAATCTCGAAGATCGTTGTGAGCGATTACGACGAGAAGGTGAATGTCTACCTGGTCGACGGCGACGCCATCGTTGTGATGGCTGACTGCGGAAAGAGCAAGTTCGACAAGCAGGCAGAGATCGTCGCGGCAGTACGCGCGGAGGCGAAGTCATGATCGCCCTCGCCTGGTTCGCCTACGTGTACTGCTACAAGGGGCCGCGGTGATGAATACACATGTCAGAGTGAAGACGGCCGATCTGATTGGCCAAGCCCTGAACTGGGCAATGGCCCTGGCCGAAGGGAAGCAGGCCAGGATCACCAAGAGCGGTGTTCGCCTTGCCTTGGGCGGAAGCACTTACAGAAAGATTAATCCAGCCACGGATGAAAAGGCAGGGACACTGGCGATACTGCGGCACTGCGTCCGTTTTGACGTTCGGCTGCCAGGCCATCAGTGGGCCGCAAGGGTTGGCGAAACCGTCGCCGGCGGACCAACCATCACCATCGCAGCTTGTCGCGCTATCGCAGCTGCCAGCCTGGGCGACGTCATCGACATCCCGGCCGAACTCATCTAACCCCTCTTCCACCTACCAGCCTACCGGTGAACGGCGGAAGAGGGAAAGTGTTCGCCCTGCACGCACAACCTCGCCATCCATGGACTGGTAAAGAGTTGGCAGCAGGGGAACAGCTGAAACGATACACCAACTGAATTAGAGCTTCCAATTCTACTTATGACCTGCCGATGACCGGCGGGCGAGGACTTCCCGTGCTCAAACAAATCGGAAAACTCATCACTGAACCACTGCGCAAAGGCGACGAGAGCCGACCGCTTCAGTGGCGTCTCGGGATGCGACTGAACCACATCCACAACGACCTGCATTCCAATCACCCGCGCCTCTGGAACTCCATCGTGATGGCCGGCCGAGCACTGATCTGTAAGCCATTCGGCCATCGCTGGACAAGGTTCGAAGCCGTGAAGTACGGCGACTTTGGAAACTCCCGGACGTGCAAGATCTGTCGCATCAGTCATGGCCAGCAACACGGCATCGACACCTACCACGAAACCCATCGCCCCGGCGGCTGGACGAAGATCGAGAAACGCTAACCCTTCCCCACCTTCTGCCGCCACGCGTGGCATGGAGAACTTTCCGATGGCAAACGCTACCGCGGCCAAGGCCAGCAGCATCTCGCCGAGGTTCATCCGATTCATGGATGCACCCGGCTATCTCGGCATGTGCCGGGATGAATTCAATAAAACGGTCCGACCAAACGTGCGCGAGTTCCCGATCGGGAAACAGGGCGTCGGCTTCGACCGTATTGAGCTCGATCAGTGGGCGGACGAATACATCGAGGCCAAGTCGATTGAAAAAGCAGCAAATCAGGACAACAATCGCCCTCGCAGCGAGCGCCAGGGTGGAGACAAAGGAGTTAGCCCATGGCGAGAAAAGCGATCTCCGGCCTCTACCAGAAAGGTGGAGTCTGGCAAATCGACAAAGTGTTCCGAGGCGAGCGCCTTCGAGAGAGCACTGGAACTGGTGACCGGCAAGAAGCCGAGCAGTACTTGATTCACCGGCTGGAACAACTTCGACAGCAGAAGGTATACGGCGTACGCCGCACCCGAACCTGGGCGGAAGCCGCAACAAGGTTCCTGATCGAGAGCAAGGATCAGCCCTCGATCAAGCTGACGGCGCATCACCTGAAGCAGCTCCACCCATACCTCAAGGACCTGCCGTTGACGCACATCGATGACCAGGCACTTGAGCCGTTCGTGAAGGATCGTTTGAAGGGAATGGTTTTGCCATGCGGGAAGCAGTTGAAGCCGGTAGCGCCTCGCACGATCAACATCTCGATCGAGCGGGCAATACGGGTTCTTACGCTTTGTGCAAGGAAGTGGCGGGATGAAGAGCGCAGGCCCTGGCTTGATTCGGTGCCAATGCTGGCCAAGCTGGATCTGAAGAAAAAGGTTCGTGAGCCCTACCCCATGACATGGGAAGAGCAATCAATCCTTTTTGGAGAATTGCCGGCGCACCTGCAGACGATGGCCCTGTTCAAGGTGAACACGGGTTGCCGCGAGCAGGAGGTCTGCAAATTGAGGTGGGATTGGGAAATCTCGGTGCCAGAACTAGGCGCCAGCGTATTCCTGATACCGTCCGACTTTGGCGGCCGAAACGAGCGGTCAGGTGTCAAAAATGGCGATGAGCGCCTAGTCGTGCTGAACAGCGTGGCGAAATCGATCATCGACAAGCAGCGCGGCCTGAGCAAGGACTGGGTTTTTCCGTACAACGGCAACGCGATGCACCGGATGAACGACTCAGCCTGGAAGAAAGCGCGGGTGAGAGCGGCGAAACTCTGGCAGGAGGAAAACCTTCGCCCCGCTCACCCAGGGTATGCATCAATTAGGGTGCATGACTTGAAGCATACGTTTGGTCGTCGCCTTCGTGCGGCAGGTGTCACACAGGAAGATCGAAAGGCCTTGCTAGGACACAAGAACGGCAGCATCACCAGTCACTACTCGGGCGCTGAGCTCGGGCACCTGATTGAGGCTGCAAATATGGTATCAGCAACTGACTCTCGCGGGCCGGTGCTGACGATATTGAAGAGGAGAACTGGATGAAGTCCCGAAAAACTCCCCACAAATGAAAAAGCCCAACTGGCTAGAATTGGGCTAAGTCATTGAATTATATGGTCGGGACGGAGTGATTCGAACACTCGACCCCTAGCACCCCATGCTAGTGCGCTACCGGACTGCGCTACGCCCCGACTAGGCGTGTTACCTGTTGCTGTTCTCGACGAACGCTCAAGAATATAACGCAAGCTTTTGAAAACTGGAAGTATTTAAAAGCAGAATTTTATTTCTTGAGGACCACCAGTACATCTTCGAGCTCGGAGATCATCTGGCGGATCATCTGTTTGTACTGGGTGGTGTCGTCTTTGGCTTCATCGCCGGACAAACGCAAGCGTGCGCCGCCGATGGTGAACCCCTGGTCATAAAGCAACGCACGGATCTGCCGGATCATCAGCACGTCTTGGCGCTGATAATACCGGCGGTTTCCGCGGCGTTTGACGGGGTTGAGTTGAGGAAACTCCTGTTCCCAATAGCGTAGTACGTGCGGTTTTACCGCACATAACTCGCTGACTTCACCAATGGTGAAGTAGCGTTTGCCTGGGATGACGGGAAGCTCGTCGTTATGACTTGGTTCCAGCATAAGCCTCAACTCGGGCCTTCAACTTCTGCCCTGGACGAAAGGTGACCACACGGCGAGCCGTGATCGGGATTTCTTCTCCCGTTTTCGGATTGCGGCCAGGCCGCTGGCGTTTGTCCCGAAGGTCGAAGTTGCCGAAACCGGACAACTTCACCTGTTCGTTGTCTTCAAGAGCGTGCCTGATTTCTTCAAAAAACAGTTCGACCAATTCCTTGGCCTCCCGTTTGTTCAGGCCCAGCTCTTCATACAGACGTTCCGCCATTTCAGCTTTCGTCAGAGCCCCCATACGTCACTTCCTTAACGTGGCGTTCAACCTTTGTTCGAGCGAGGTGAGGATGTTTTGCGTCGTGGTATTCACCTCATCGTCATTAAGAGTGCGCGATGGATGCTGCCAGGTCAAGCCAACTGCAAGGCTTTTTCTATGAGGATCAATGCCTTTACCCTGATAAACGTCAAAGAGCCTGAGGTCTGTCAGCCATTCGCCTGCATTTTCACGGATTACATCCATGACGGCACTGGCGGCAACGCCTGCGTCGGCCAGCAACGCGAGGTCACGGCGCACTTCAGGAAAGCGCGATAACTCGTGGAATTTAGGCATTTTGCCCAAGGCCACTTCGCCCAATACCAGCTCGAAGACGAACACCGGACGGTCGAGACCGAGGGTTTTCGACAGTTCGGGGTGCAGCGCGCCGATGAAACCGACTTCGCGACCTTCACGCTCGATGCGCGCGGTCTGACCTGGGTGCAATGCCGGGTGGCTGCCCGGGGAGAAGGTGAACGAGTCCAGCGCACCGGCGAAGCCCAGCACTGCTTCCACGTCAGCCTTGACGTCGAAGAAATCCACCACGTCGCGGCCCTGTGCCCAGCCTTCCGGCAGACGGCTACCGCAGACTACACCGGCGAGCATCGGCTCTTGCTTCAGACCTTCCAGCTGACCGACAAAACGCAGGCCGCTTTCGAACAGACGCACGCGATCCTGCTGACGGTTCAGGTTGTGCTGCAGGGCTTTGACCAGACCAGGCCACAAGGACGAGCGCATGGCAGCCATGTCGTTGGAGATCGGGTTGGCCAGCAGCAGCGGTTCAACGCCCGGATTGAACAGTTCGAACTGTTTCGGATCGATGAAGCTGTAGGTGATCGCTTCCTGGTAACCACGGGCTACCAGCAGACGACGCAACTCAGGCAGGTCGCTACGGGCTTCGGCCTTGGCTTGTGGTGCCAGGCGCGCTTGCGGGTAACGGACCGGCAGGCGGTTGTAGCCGTACAGGCGGGCCAGCTCTTCGATCAGGTCGACTTCCAGGCTGATATCGAAGCGATGGCTTGGCACTTCAACGCGCCACTGCCCTGCCCCGTCCGCCGCGATGATCAGGCCCAGGGCGCTGAGCAGCCGCTCGACTTCGACCGGATCCATTTCCATGCCGAGCATCTGGGTGATGCGCTGGGCACGCAGGGTGATCGGCGCGATTGACGGCAGGTACTGCGCGTTGACGGTCTCGATGATCGGGCCGGCATCGCCGCCGGTGATGTCCAGCAGCAGGCCAGTGGCGCGCTCCATGGCTTCACGGGCCAGTTGCCAGTCCACGCCGCGCTCGTAGCGGTGCGAGGCATCGGTGTGCAGGCCGTAGGAACGGGCCTTGCCAGCAACCGCGATTTGGTCGAAGAACGCGCTTTCCAGGAAAATGTCCCGCGTCGTGGCGGATACGCCACTGTGCTCGCCCCCCATCACACCGGCGATTGCCAGGGCACGGGTATGGTCGGCGATGACCAGGGTGTCGGCACGCAGGCTGACTTCCTGACCGTCGAGCAGGACCAGTTTTTCGCCTTCTTCAGCCATGCGCACGCGGATGCCGCCGTTGATTTCGGCAAGGTCGAAGGCATGCAGCGGTTGGCCCAGCTCGAGCATCACGTAGTTGGTGATGTCGACGGCGGCATCGATGCTGCGCACATCGGCGCGGCGCAGACGCTCGACCATCCACAGCGGCGTTGGCTTGGACAGGTCGACGTTACGGATTACCCGGCCCAGGTAACGCGGGCAGGCGGCGGGTGCCAGCACTTCTACCGAGCGCACTTCGTCGTGCACGGCAGGCACGGCAGCCACCACTGGACGGGTTACCGCAGCGGCGTACAGCGCGCCCACTTCACGGGCCAGGCCAGCCAGGGACAGGCAGTCGCCGCGGTTCGGGGTCAGGTCGACCTCGATGCTGGCGTCTTCCAGGCCCAGGTAAACCCGGAAGTCTTCGCCTACCGGCGCATCGGCCGGCAGTTCCATCAGGCCGTCATTGCCCTCGCCCACCTGCAGTTCGGCTTGCGAGCACAACATGCCGTTGGACTCGACGCCACGCAGCTTGGCTTTCTTGATCTTGAAGTCACCTGGCAGTTCGGCACCGATCATGGCGAACGGAATCTTCAGGCCCGGGCGCACGTTCGGCGCTCCGCACACGACCTGGAAGGTTTCGGCACCGTTGCTGACCTGGCACACGCGCAGCTTGTCAGCGTCCGGGTGTTGCTCGGTGCTCAGCACCTCGCCCACTACGACGCCATTAAACACACCGGCGGCCGGGGTAACGCTATCGACCTCAAGACCGGCCATCGACAGACGAGCAACCAGCTCGTCGCGACTTACCTGCGGGCTTACCCAGCCGCGCAGCCATTGTTCACTGAATTTCATCCTGCTCTCCTAAAAATTCGTTACGACTAGCGAAATTGCGCAAGGAACCGCAAGTCGTTGTCGAAGAACAGACGCAAGTCGTTCACGCCGTAACGCAGCATGGCCAGACGCTCCACGCCCATGCCGAAGGCAAAGCCTGAGAACTCTTCCGGATCAATGCCGGACATGCGCAGCACGTTCGGGTGCACCATGCCGCAGCCCATCACTTCCAGCCAGCCGGTCTGCTTGCAGACGCGGCAGCCTTTACCGCTGCACATCACGCATTCCATGTCGACTTCAGCGGATGGCTCGGTGAACGGGAAGTACGAAGGACGGAAACGCACGGCCAGTTCTTTTTCGAAGAACACCCGCAGGAACTCTTCGATAGTGCCTTTGAGGTCGGCGAAGTTGATATCGCGATCGACCAGCAGGCCTTCGACCTGGTGGAACATCGGCGAGTGGGTGATATCCGAGTCGCTACGGTACACACGGCCTGGGCAGACGATGCGGATCGGCGGCTGTTTCGACTCCATGGTGCGGACCTGTACCGGCGAGGTATGGGTGCGCAACAGCATGTTGGCGTTGAAATAGAAGGTGTCGTGCATCGACCGGGCCGGGTGGTGGCCTGGGATGTTGAGCGCCTCGAAGTTGTGATAGTCGTCTTCGACCTCAGGGCCTTCGGCAATGCCGTAGCCAATGTGGGTGAAGAACTGTTCGATACGCTCCAGAGTCCGGGTAACCGGATGCAGACCGCCTGAGGTCTGGCCGCGGCCAGGCAGGGTCACGTCAATGGACTCGGCGGACAGTTTGGCAGCCAGGTCGGCGGCTTCAAACAGCACCTTGCGCGCATTGAGAACCTCTGTGACACGCTCCTTGGCAACGTTGATCAGGGCGCCGACTTGCGGACGCTCTTCTGCCGGCAAATTCCCCAGGGTCTTCATCACCTGAGTCAATTCGCCCTTCTTGCCAAGGTAGTGAACCCGGATTTGCTCCAGGGCATTGATATCTTCAGCGCTTTGCACAGCCTCTAGTGCTTGAGAGACGAGCGCATCCAGGTTTTCCATGTACAGACTCCAGATACAAAATAGGGGAAGAGCTTGAAGGCTCTTCCCCTATTTATGACGTTTACCACCTTGGGCTACAGGAGTAACCCAGGGTGACTGTCGGGGGTACTTAAGCCAAGGTGGCTTTAGCTTTCTCGACAATCGCAGCAAACACCGCTTTTTCGTTCACGGCCAGTTCAGCCAGAACCTTACGGTCGATTTCGATGGACGCTTTTTTCAGGCCAGCGATGAAACGGCTGTAGGACAGACCGTTAACACGAGCACCAGCATTGATACGAGCGATCCACAGAGCGCGGAACTGACGTTTTTTCTGACGACGGTCACGGTAGGCGTATTGGCCAGCCTTGATTACCGCTTGCTTGGCAACACGGAATACGCGTGAACGCGCGCCGTAGTAGCCTTTAGCAAGTTTCAGAATTTTTTTGTGACGCTTACGGGCAATGACGCCACGCTTTACACGAGCCATGAGTTACTTCCTCTATTCTTGACTAAAATTAACGAAGGCGCAGCATGCGCTCGACTTTTGCCACGTCAGACGGATGCAGCAAGCTGCTACCGCGCAGTTGACGCTTACGCTTGGTCGACATTTTAGTCAGGATGTGGCTCTTGAAAGCGTGCTTGTGCTTGATACCGTTAGCAGTTTTCAGAAACCGCTTAGCAGCACCACTTTTCGTTTTCATTTTTGGCATGTTCGGATACTCCGCATTCAGTTGATAAACATAATCAGAAGGCCTGCCGTGCCCTGATGATTACTTCTTCTTTTTCGGGGCGATGACCATGATCAGTTGGCGTCCTTCCATCTTAGGATGCTGTTCGACCGAACCGTACTCGAGCAAGTCACCTTCAACTCGCTTGAGGAGTTCCATCCCCAGCTCCTGGTGGGCCATCTCACGGCCGCGGAATCGCAAGGATACCTTGGCCCTGTCCCCATCACTCAGGAAACGTACCAGGTTGCGCAGTTTTACCTGGTAATCCCCTTCCTCCGTCCCTGGACGAAACTTGATTTCTTTAACCTGGATCTGCTTCTGGTTTTTCTTGGCCGCAGCAATCTGCTTCTTCTTTTCGAAGATCGACTTGCCGTAGTCCATCAGCTTGCAGACAGGAGGTACTGCATCGGCGGAAATTTCCACCAAATCGAGCTTGGCTTCTTCAGCCTTAAGAAGCGCGTCTTCAATTGACACAATCCCAAGCTGCTCGCCCTCAGCCCCAATTAACCGAACCTCGCGTGCCGAGATATTCTCGTTGATCGGGGCTTTCGGTGCAGCTCGTTTATCTTGTCTCATTTCACGCTTAATAATAATTACTCCGAATCTGGGCGACCACGCCGGGAAACCGCTTGCGCGAGAAACTCAGCGAACTGGGCGACGGGCATCGAGCCCAGGTCAGCACCTTCACGAGTACGCACAGCGACAGTCTGCATCTCGACTTCCCGATCTCCGATAACCAAGAGATAGGGAACCTTGAGCAAAGTATGCTCGCGGATTTTAAAGCCGATCTTTTCATTTCTCAAGTCGGACTTGGCACGAAAACCGCTTTGATTGAGAGTTTTTTCAACTTCAGCGGCAAAATCTGCCTGTTTATCAGTGATATTCATGATCACTGCCTGGGTCGGAGCCAGCCACGCAGGGAACGCGCCCTCGTAATGCTCGATCAGAATCCCGACAAATCGCTCGAAGGAACCCAGGATCGCCCGGTGCAACATGACCGGGTGCTTGCGACTGTTGTCTTCGGAGACGTATTCGGCTCCCAGACGGATCGGCAGGTTAAAATCGAGCTGCAAGGTACCACATTGCCAGACGCGACCGAGGCAATCTTTTAGCGAGAACTCGATCTTCGGACCGTAGAACGCACCCTCACCCGGCTGCAGATCGTACGCAAGGCCCGCGCTGTCTAGCGCTGCGGCCAGTGCCGACTCGGCGCGATCCCACAGCTCGTCGGAACCGACGCGTTTTTCCGGACGAGTGGACAGCTTCATTTCGACTTCGGTGAAGCCGAAATCGCGATAAACGTCCATGGTCAGCTTGATGAACGCAGCGGACTCGGCCTGCATCTGCTCTTCGGTGCAGAAGATATGGGCGTCGTCCTGAGTGAAGCCGCGCACCCGCATGATGCCGTGCAGCGCACCCGATGGCTCGTTCCGGTGGCAGGCACCGAACTCGGCCAGGCGCATCGGCAACTCGCGGTAGCTCTTCAGGCCCTGGTTGAACACCTGCACGTGGCATGGGCAGTTCATTGGCTTGATGGCGTAGTCGCGGTTTTCCGACTGGGTGGTGAACATGTTGTCGGCGTAGTTGGCCCAGTGCCCGGATTTCTCCCACAAGCTACGGTCAACGACCTGTGGAGTCTTGATCTCCAGGTAGCCGTTGTCGCGCTGCACCTGGCGCATGTACTGCTCGAGCACCTGGTACAGGGTCCAGCCGTTCGGGTGCCAGAACACCATACCCGGTGCTTCTTCCTGGAGATGGAACAGGTTCAAGCGCTTGCCGATCTTGCGGTGGTCGCGTTTCTCGGCTTCTTCGATGCGCTGGATGTAGGCCGCCAGTTGCTTCTTGTCAGCCCAGGCAGTGCCGTAGACGCGCTGCAACTGCTCGTTCTTGGCATCACCGCGCCAGTAGGCGCCGGACAGCTTGGTCAGCTTGAAGGACTTCAGGAAGCGGGTGTTCGGCACGTGCGGGCCGCGGCACATGTCGACATATTCTTCGTGATAGTACAGGCCCATGGCCTGCTCGTTCGGCATGTCCTCGACCAGGCGCAGCTTGTAGTCTTCGCCACGCTGGGTGAACACGTCGATCACACCGGCACGCGGGGTGACTTTCTTGATTACGTCGTAATCTTTCTCGATCAGCTGGTGCATACGCTGTTCGATGGCCGCCAGGTCGTCCGGAGTGAAAGGACGCTCGTAGGCGATATCGTAATAGAAGCCTTCGTCGATGACCGGACCGATCACCATTTTCGCCGTCGGGTACAGCTGCTTGACCGCGTGGCCAATCAGGTGCGCGCAAGAGTGGCGAATAATCTCCAGCCCCTCTTCATCTTTGGGCGTGATGATTTGCAGGGTGGCGTCGCTGTCGATGACATCGCAGGCGTCGACCAGCTTGCCATTGACCTTGCCGGCCAGGGTGGCCTTGGCCAGGCCAGCACCAATGGATGCGGCGACTTCGGCTACGGATACCGGATGATCGAACGAACGTTGACTGCCGTCGGGAAGAGTAATAGTGGGCATGGCGCCTCCTCTCCTAGTGGTGACCCCTACCAAAGGTCACGTGGGTTGGGATGAGCAGCCAGTACGCGATTCAGTCCAGGCCATCCAATGATGAACGCCTGCCTTACAGCGGCAGGAGCCTTGCGGCCAACCGGGAACCGAACCAGAGTGACTGGAGATCAAATCAGGGTTCTTCGGGTATCAACCGCGCCTGGCGAATACATCGTCCAGGGCCTGAAAATTCCCAAGCGTGGGATGCTAGCACAGATGAACGGTCATCGCCGCGCGCTTGTTGCGTTGCCGCGGATTTGCGCGGATTTGCCGCCACAAGTGAACTTGAGATGTACGAACCCCCTCAAATGCCCTGAGAATCGCGACACCTTACTGACCCACAGGAGTTTCCGTCATGCGCCTTATCCGTCTTTTTGCCCTTGCCGCGCCATTGGCCATGCTGCTTCCGCTGAGCGCCCAAGCAGCCTGGCCTGCAGGCGCGCGTGATGCCTTCATGAAGGATTGCACCCCGGCTGCCGCCCAAACCATCGGCGAGGCAAACGCGAAGAAACACTGCGCCTGCGGTGCCGACGAGTTGAACAAGAAGTTCACCACCCAGGAAATCACTCAACTGATGAGCAAGCAGACCCCGCCTTCACCTGAACTGGTGAAAAAGGCGCAAGTCGCAATTGCCGCCTGCAAGGCCCAGTAAACAGCGTTTCGAGGGGGTGTTTTTACCCCGAAAAGTGGCCTGAAACGGCGAAAAAACTGCCAGAACCAACAATTTATGCAGGTTTTACAGCTTTTTTTATCGCTTTTATTTTTGGCTGAAACCCTTGTAAACCGGGGCTTTCAGGCAATTTCAGCGAGAAAGAAAGCGCAACGGCAGAGCAAACCGTGCTGCTGGGGGGGTTCCAAGTCGAACATTTCGACTATGATACCCCGGTGTGCCCAGTTGGCCTGAGCAGCACAGTACTACTGAAAATATATGTTTCTTGGAGATACACCATGTCTAATCGCCAAACCGGCACCGTTAAATGGTTCAACGATGAAAAAGGCTTCGGCTTCATCACTCCTCAAGGTGGCGGTGACGACCTGTTCGTACACTTCAAAGCTATCGAAAGCGACGGTTTCAAAAGCCTGAAAGAAGGCCAAACCGTTTCCTTCGTGGCTGAGAAAGGCCAAAAGGGTATGCAAGCTGCACAAGTTCGCCCAGAGTAATTTCCCGGCGCACTAAAAAAACCCCGTCCATGTGACGGGGTTTTTTATGGGCGTTATTCCAGCCGCTGCGCTGTCAGCCGCAGTTGACCCGGGTAATTACCAGGCCAGCATCGGTGTTCAGGTTCAAGCGATCGGAACGGTATTCCAGGGTGATCATGTCGTTTGGCCGCAGGATCCGCGCGCTCTGTGAGCCGGAACGGGTGCGAGCCTCTTCGAGCAATTGTGGCGAAGCTTTCTTGCCGATGGTGAATTCGGCGGCTTTGGCCTCACAGCGACCGCTGCCCGCCCCTGCCACTACGGGGTCTTTTGCCGACTCGGTGGTGCTGCTGCAACCGGCCAACATGACCGCGGCCAGCACAGTACCCAATGACGCGAGCTTCCAAGGCATGAAGCCTCCTTACAATAATTAAGCTGAATTCGTGCGACAACCGACCACCATTGAGACGTTTGGTTCATGGTTGCGGCCATCACCTTGCCCTCAAACGCGTCGAGCGCGCAAGTTTGCCCGAGCCATCGCGCGCTGTTCAGCGCACAATCGTCACTGAATATGAACAGGTCTCAATAGACGTCGATGTAGTCGTAGGGCGGATTGGGCCAGTTCTCCTTCAGCGCGTTGAAGATCTGCATGACCCACACTTCATCGCTGGCGGCGATTCGTCCGACGTAACCCGAGCCCTTGGCCCAGGTCTCTAGGCGAAACAGCAGGCCGTCGATCTCGCTGCCGCCGACAACGCCCGAGGAAATGTAGGCGATACCGCCCTTGGTCACCCGCAATTGGGTGTGCTCATCGTCGCTGGCAGCCGCGAGCAACTGGCGTACCGCCTCCAGGCTCAAGCCGCCCGGGGTGTTCAAATCAATCTGCACAGCAGGGTCCTTGGACAGTGATCAAAGACCAAGTGTCGCATAGCCCTCCTTTGATGCCTAAGTCGGAGTGCCAAATGCGCGGCAAAATGGTTAACTCCTCTCTCAGACTTTTCCGACTTCACGAGCGCCATCATGACCACCGTAAGTATCGACGCCGACATCAAAGCCAAATGGCCACAGGGTCATAGCTCCTATAGCCCTGGCAGTCCGGAAGAGCTTGCAATCATCAGTATCGATCTACTGGTCAAGGAACTGGGGGCCGACGCGGCCCACACCTTCATCGCCCAGATTTTCGAGAAGTACCCTTCCGAGCACAAGGGCAGTAGCGCCTTGGAGCGCGAGTAACCCCCGCAGGCTGGCACCCACGGGGACAAGCCTTATTTCAGGCGCGCCAGGCGCTCGGTCAGCAGGTCGAAGAAGCCCTGGGCATCGCCGCTTTCCACCCAGAAGGCATTTTTTGGCGCCTTGAGGCCGTCATACCAGTCGACGATGGTCTGGCCGAAGGTCGGGCCTTCGCGGCTGTCGACCACGACATTCACGGCGCGCCCACTGAACAGCTCAGGCTTGAGCAGGTAGGCGATCACGGTAGCGTCATGCACCGGGCCGCCTGTCATGCCGTAATGCTCCATGTCGCCCTTGACGTATTCATTGAGAATATCGCCCACCAGCTTGCTGGCCTTATTGTTCAGCGCGGCAATCTGCTGCAGGCGCGCCTCGCTGGTGAGGATCTTGTGGGTCACGTCCAGCGGCAGGTAGGTCAGCTTCACGCCGCTCTTTTGCACCACCTCGGCCGCCTGCGGGTCGGCGAACAGGTTGAACTCGGCCACCGGGGTGATGTTGCCGCCATTGAAGTGGGCACCCCCCATCACCACCACTTCCTTGATGCCCTGCGTGATGTCCGGAGCCTGGATCAGTGCCAGTGCCAGGTTGGTCTGCGGCCCCAGCATGGCGATGGTAATGCTGTGAGGCTTGGCGGCACGCAGGGTGTCGATCAGGTAGTTGACCGCATGGCCTTCGGTCAGCCCGGCCTTGGGCTCATGCACCGCCACCCCCGACAAGCCTTCCTTGCCATGAATGTCCTCGGCATAGATCGGCGTGCGCAGCAGCGGCTTCGGCGCGCCGGCATACACCGGCACCTCTTCGCGCCCTGCCCACTCCCGGGCCAGCCGCGCGTTGCGCGAGGTCTTGTCCAGGCGCACGTTACCGGCAACGGTGGTCAGGGCGCGAATGTTCAGCTCCTCGGGCGATGCCAGGGCAAACAGTAGCGCCACTACATCGTCGGCACCCGGGTCGGTGTCGATGATCAGGTCAATCCGGGGTGCCGCGTGAGCAGCTGTAGCGGTAAGCAGGGACAAAAGCAGCAGGCTCCTGAGCACATGATGAATCTGTTGAGCATAGCGGTGCATGGCGCACTCCTTGTGCGTGAATGAAACGGATCAGGTTCAGAACGTCACCCCGGCCACCAGCACGATGTTGCTGTACGGCTGGCATTCGCCGGTGCGCACAATCGCCCGTGCCCGGCGGCTGAGTTGCTTGAATTCTTCGTGACTGAGCAAGCGCCGCTCGCCGATCGCTCCCTCGGCCGTCAACGCCTCGAGCACCGGCAGTGCCAGCGGCTGCTTGAGCAGGATTTCTTCGGCCAGCACGTGGCTTTCGACCTGCATCTCGCTGAGCACCACCTTCAAGGTGCTGACAAAATCAGGAATGCCCTGGGTCAGGGCCAGGTCGATCAATTCGACACCGGGCGGCACCGGCAGACCGGCATCGCCGATCACCAGCATGTCGCCATGTCCCAGCGAGGCGATCAGCCGTGACAGGGCGACGTTGAGCAGTGGGGTCTTTTTCATGGCGCGACAAATCCTTGAACGTCGGACAGGCGAGGAATCGAAGGTTGCGCGCCGGCACGGGTCACCGACAGCGCAGCCGCCACTTGACCAAAACCAATGGCCTCGGCTTCGCCTTTGCCGCTGGCCAATGCCGCGGCAAAACCACCGACAAACGTGTCGCCGGCTGCCGTGGTGTCGAGCGCCTTTACCCGCGGTGCCGGGAAGTGCTGAAAACCCTGGCCATTGGCAAACAACGAACCCTCGGCGCCGAGGGTGATGATGACCTTGCCGGCCCCCATGGCGATCAACTGGGTAGCCGCAGCCTTGGCGGTCTGCAGAGAATCCACGGGCAGCCCGCTGAGCGCCGCGGCTTCGCTCTCGTTGGGAATCAGGTAGTCGATGCTCGCGTACCACTCCGCCGGCAGCGCACCGCTGGCAGGTGCCGGATTGAGGATCACCGTCTTGCCCAGTTCGCGACCACGGCGCAGCACGTGCCCCACCGTGTCATACGGCACTTCCAGTTGACAGATCAGCACATCGGCTGCCTGCAGGACCACGTCAAACTGCTCGACCACGGGCGGCGTCAACGCGCCATTGGCACCGGCTACTATCACGATTGCGTTCTGACTGAGGTCGTCGACCACAATCAGTGCCACGCCACTGCTACCCTCGACAGTGCTGAGCGCCTGGCAATCAATCTGCTCGGCCAGCAAAGCCTCGCTCAGCTCCCTGCCATAGGCATCGCTGCCAACACAGCCGACCATCGCCACCTGCGCCCCCAGGCGTGCCGCGGCCACCGCCTGGTTGGCGCCCTTGCCGCCCGAGACCGTGGCGAACGACTGCCCGATCAAGGTTTCGCCGCCACGGGGCAAGCGCGGCGCACGGGTCACCAGGTCCATGTTCAAACTACCTACAACCACTACTTTCGCTGGCATGTATCGATACTCATCAAGTCGCTTCAGCGCAAAGAGTCGAAGACGCCAGACAACGGCGCAGTCGACTCTCGCAGGACAATGCTGGGCGTCACGATCTGCTGATCGGTCGCCAATTGGGGGGCCGCGATCCGGCGCAACAGCACTTGCGCCGCCATTTCTCCCAGTTGCAGGATCGACTGGCCGACCGTGGTCAGCGCCGGGTAGACGTAGCGGCTCATTTGAATGTCGTCAAAACCGATCACCGACAGCTCGCTCGGCACCCGGATGTTGCGTTCAGCAGCCGCGCGCAGCACGCCGATGCCCATCATGTCGTTGCCGGCGAATATCGCCGTCGGAGGGTTGCTCGCCAACAGCGTGGCCGCCGCGTTGTAACCGCCGGTGCTGGTGAAGTCGCTTTCGAGCATGCGCTCGGTCGGCACCTGCACCCCAGCCTCTTTCAGCGCCCGGCAGAAACCGGCCAGGCGCATCTGGGCCACGCTGGTGTGCGCCGGACCGCCGATGCTGGCGATGTCACGATGGCCCAATTGCAGCAGGTGCTGGGTTGCCAGGTAGGCTCCGTACTCGTGATCGATGCGCACCAGGTCCGCATCCAGCCCCTCCAACCCACGGTCGACAATAACCATCGGCGTGCGCACGCCCGCCAGGCCCTGAGCCAGCCCGCTGTCACCACCGGCGGAGGCGACGATCAGGCCGTCGATGCGCTTTTCCAGAAGCACCCGCAGGTAGCTGCGCTGCTTGTCCGGGTTATCGTCGGAATTGCACAGAATCACGCAGTAGCCATTACGCTCGCAGTAGTCCTCGATGCCCCGGGCCAATTCCGCGAAGTACGGGTTGAGGCTGTTGGGCACCAACAGGCCGATGGTCGCGGTGGTCTTGGCCTTGAGCGAGCGGGCCACGGCGCTGGGCACGTAGTCCAGGCGCTGGATCGCCGCCTCGACTTTCAGCCTGACCTCCTCGCTCACCGGACGGGTCTTGTTCAGTACATGCGACACCGTGGTGTAGGAAATCCCCGCGAGCGCCGCCACATCCTTGATCGTTGCCATGGTTAGCTCCGGCGCCGGGCGCGTTGGCTGCGATAGGTGTCGAGCACCACCGCAATCACGATCACGGCACCGGTAATGATGCGCTTGGTCGGTTCAGTGGCGCCAATCTGCGCGAGCCCTGCTGCCAGTACGGAAATGATCAGCACGCCGAAGAAGGTACTGATCACCGAACCGCGCCCGCCCATCAGGCTAGTCCCGCCGATCACCACGGCCGCGATGACTTGCAGCTCCAGGCCGGAACCGGCATTCGGGTCAGCCGCCTCCAGGCGCGATATCTGGAACAGCGCCGCGACTCCAGCCAGCAACCCCATCAGGCTGAACACCAGAATCTTGTAAGGCTTGGGATTGATCCCCGCCAGGCGCACCGCCTCTTCGTTGGTGCCGATGCCAATCAGGTAGCGCCCAAACACGGTACGAGTCAGCACCGCCTGGGCGATGAAGATGATCAGCAGGGCGATGATGAACGACGGCGAGATACCAAAGGCTATTGGATTGGACAGCCAGGCGAAGGCATCGCCGATGTAGGCGGTACGCGAGCCGGTCATCTGGTAGGCCACGCCGCGGGCCATTTCCAGCACCCCCAGCGACACGATGAACGAGGGAATGCGCCAGGCCACGGTGATCGAGCCGGTAATGGTTCCGGCCAGTGCCGCAGCGGCCATGCCCAGCAGCGCTGCCGGCAGGACACTCCAGCCCCAG
The DNA here is from genome assembly GCF_900187635.1 of Pseudomonas sp. Irchel 3H3. Lineage (NCBI taxonomy): Bacteria > Pseudomonadati > Pseudomonadota > Gammaproteobacteria > Pseudomonadales > Pseudomonadaceae > Pseudomonas > Pseudomonas sp. Irchel 3H3. Next base: position 84,155 of record NZ_FYEC01000014.1, read on the forward strand.
CCGAGGATCGCCACGCTGACCGTGGATGCCGCCAGGGCCAGCACCGAGCCCACCGACAGGTCAATCCCACCGATGATCAGCACGAACGTCATGCCAACCGCCAACACCATCAAGTCGGGAATCTGGTTGGCCAGGGTGCTGAAGGTGTCGTACGACAGGAAATGACTGCTCAATGCCGAGAACAGCGCAATCATCGCCAGCAAGGCACCTGCCAGGCCCAGATAGGTACCCAGGCCGTAAAAGTTGCCACTACGTTTGCCAGCGGACACTGCAGTTTTCATGGAAGATCCCTAGGCGCTGCTTCGTTGAGCAACGCATCACGTTTTTGGTAGCCGGCAAAAGCGGCGGCAAGCAAATCATCCTGGCTCCAGTTGTCGCGCTCGAAGGTCTCGACCAGCCGCCCCGCCGACAACACGCCGATACGGTCACAAATCAGCATCAGTTCACGCAGGTCGCTGGAAACCACCACCAGCGCCTTGCCTTGACGCGTCAGGTCGCCGAGCAAGGCGTAGATATCAAACTTGGCCCCGACGTCGATACCGCGAGTCGGCTCATCGAACATCAACACCGTACACTCGCGCTCGAGCCAGCGACCGATCACCACCTTCTGCTGGTTACCGCCGGACAGCTCGCCCACCAGTTGGGTCGGGCTGGAACTGCGAATGCGCATGGCATCGATCTGCCGTTGCGCCAGCGCGGTCTCTGCACCCGGGTTGACGATCCCGCCTCTGGAAATCTCCGGCATGTTGCCCAAGGCGATGTTGGCACTGATCGATTGCGTCAGCAGCAGGCCCTCGCCCTTGCGGTCCTCGGTGATCAGCGCGATCCCGTGGCCCACCGCATCGGCCGGCGAGCGGATGCTCACCACCTGCGCAGGAGAGCCCAGGGCCACCGTGCCGCTGTCCGCCGCGTCGGCGCCGAAAATCAGGCGCAGCAGCTCGGTACGCCCGGCTCCGATCAAGCCGGAGATCCCGAAGATTTCCCCAGCGCGCACCGTGAAAGACACATCCAGCACCTTGTCCGCCCGACTCAAGCCATTGACGGTGAGCGCTGCAGCACCCATCTGCCGAGGCCCCAGGTCAATGTGCTCACCCAGCTCGCGGCCGACCATCAGGTTGACCAGTTGCTCGCTGTTGTAGTTGGCCATCGGCTCGACGCAGACCAGTTGGCCGTCGCGCAACACCGCAATGCGCTGGGCCACACGTGCCAGCTCTTCGAGTCGATGGGAGATATAAATGATCGCCACACCCCGGGCTTGCAGGCGACTGATCTGTTCAAACAGCATCTCGACTTCACGGGCCGTCAGCATGGCTGTCGGCTCGTCGAGAATCAGCACATGGCAGTCGCCGATCAGGTTGCGGGCGATTTCGACCATTTGCTGATGACCAATGCCCAACTCCCCCACCAGCGTGTCCGGGTCGATTGCATCGAGGCCGACCTGCGCCATGGCCTCGATCGCGGCACTGCGCAGGCGCTTGCGACTGATCCAGCCGCCGTTGCTGGGCAGGTTGTCGAGAAACAGGTTTTCCGCCACCGACAAGGTCGGTAGCAGGTTGAGTTCCTGCATAACCATGCGGATCCCCAAGGCTTCGGCCTGGGCACGACTGCCCGGGCGATACTCCTGGCCCTGGAACTGCATATGCCCGGTAGTCGGGGTGACCAGGCCGCCGATAATCTTCGACAGCGTGCTTTTGCCGGCACCGTTCTCACCGGTCAGCGCCAGCACTTCGCCGCGCATCAGCGTCAGGTCAATGCCGGCCAACACCGGGTGCGCATACGTCTTGCCGATACCGCTGACCGCAAGGACAGCGCTCGAGGCACTCACTGACATAACAAACTCTCCATGCGCTCGCCCGCACGGGCGAGCGCCATTGTGATGCCAGACGGGTTATTGGGTGACCAGTTCAACCGGCGTTTCGATCACGCCTTGTGGGCCACTGTCGACCTTTTCGCCCTTGAGGATTTTCAGCGCGGTTTCGATGCCAAACACCGCCTGTTTCGCTGCGAACTGGTCGGCGGTGGCCAGGACCCGGCCGTCCTTGAGCATCGGCTTGATGGCATTGATGTTGTCATAACCCACCACTTGCACCTTGCCCGCCTTGCCGGCTGCCCGCACTGCGGAAACGGCGCCTACCGCCATGCTGTCGTTACCGGCCAGCAAGGCCTTGATCTGTGGGTATTCGCTGAGCATCGAGGAGGCAACCTGATTGCCCTTGTTGATCTCCCAATCACCGGATTGCAGCGACACCACCTTGATCTGCGCCGCCTCCATCGCATCCTTGAAGCCCGCGGTACGTGCCTGGGCGTTGGTGGTGGTGGAAACCCCTTCGATGATGCCGACTTCGTCACCGGCCTTGAGTTGCTTGGCCAGGTATTCCCCAACCAGGCGTGCGCCCTTGCGGTTGTCCGGACCGACAAAAGGCACGCTGATGTTCTTGCTCTTGAGCACATCCGGGTCGAGCTGGTTATCAATGTTGATCACGGTGATACCGGCGTCGACGGCCTTCTTGATCACCGGCACCATCGCCTTGGAGTCGGCGGGCGCAATCACCAGCGCATTGACCTTGGAAACGATCATCTGCTCGACAATACGAATCTGGTTGGCGGTGTCGGTTTCGTCCTTGATCCCGTTGGAGACCAGGTCAAAATCGCCAGGGTGTTGTTTCTGGTAGGCCTTGGCGCCATCTTCCATGGTCAGGAAGAACTCGTTGGCCAGGGATTTCATGACCAGGGCGACCTTGGGTTTTTCAGGGGTGTCGGCGAAAGCCGAAGAGAGGGGCACAGCGGTGGCGGCGGCAGCCAGCATAGCGACAGCAAGAAGACGTCCAGCGAATGGCAGCTTCATGGGTTCACTCCGATCTTATGATTATTGTGAGCAACGCGTGCATCGCCCGCAGCACCACAGCCATTGCTGTTCTTCACAGGCGCCGCTGCGCAAACGTTTGCGTAGACCGAACTATGCGAACCCTGCCGCTATTTGTCAACGACTGGCCAAGGCCTGGACACTCAAGCGGTGGTGTTGACCAATCCGCCGGACGAACCTTTGCCCAGCTCCTTGGCCAGGGCCGCCGCGGTTTGCATCAGGGCTGCGCTGGTTGAGGCAATCTGCCCTTGAATGCCCGCGACCATCGTCGCCTTGGCTTCAGGCGCCAGATTGGATGCAGCCTGGGCAGCAGCCAACTGCTCCTGTTGCTTTTGCAACAACGCCTGCAATTCCTTCATGCGCTTTTGCAGGGCTTGCACCAGGACATTGCCACCGGACTCTGCGGAGGACGGACTTGGCTCGGCCTGCTGCCTGGAGCTGACCACTGGTTTACCAGCGCCCTCCTCCTCGACCGGCAGCACTTCGCCCGAGGCGTTTGCCAGTGCCTTGTCGGACGTCTGGACAATCACCAGGGGTTTGTCGCTGACACGAACCGTCAGGCCAGGGGTTGAACCGATTGCAATGGTCATCTGAGCTCCTTGGAAAAATGATCCTTCAAGGAACATCGGCCGGCGCAGCGTTTTCTTGAGAGCCCTTCATTGCCAGTTACGTAGGAAGATTACCCAAACTCAGTAGGACTTTTCGGACAACCGAACGCCGTTCGCAGATTTCGTCGGAATTCCGGACACGCCTCGTTACATTGCCCTCAAGAATCTATATTTAATCGTTATAAATCAATTACTTATAAGTTTATTGAGTCTTCTTCACGGCTGGTACAAATCCTGCTCTAACCCCCTACCCCCGGCATACAGATCGGCCTGGGGGAATCTAGATGAACCTGCATCAGCACCGTCATCACTATTAGAGAGAAAATAATGAAATCTGCCTTCAACACCCTTGTTCCGGGCGCCTTGGCCCTCCTGCTGCTTCTGCCGACAGCCCTGCAGGCAAAAGAAGTCGCCAACCAGCAAAAACTGGCGAATGTGGTGATCCTCGCTACCGGCGGCACCATTGCCGGCGCTGGCGCCAGTGCCGCCAACAGCGCGACCTACCAGGCCGCCAAAGTCGGGATCGAGCAACTGATCGCCGGCGTACCCGAGCTGAGCCAAGTGGCCAATGTTCGTGGTGAGCAAGTGATGCAAATCGCCTCCGAGAGCATCACCAATGAAAACCTGCTGCAACTGGGCCGCCGCGTGGCCGAGCTGGCTGACAGCAAGGACGTCGACGGCATCGTCATCACCCACGGCACCGACACCCTGGAAGAAACCGCCTACTTCCTCAACCTGGTGGAAAAAACCGACAAGCCAATCGTCGTGGTCGGCTCGATGCGCCCAGGCACTGCCATGTCGGCAGACGGCATGCTCAACCTGTACAACGCCGTCGCGGTAGCCGGCAGCAAGGACGCACGCGGCAAGGGCGTGCTGGTGACCATGAACGACGAGATCCAGTCGGGTCGTGATGTCAGCAAAATGGTCAACATCAAGACTGAAGCGTTCAAGAGCCCATGGGGCCCGCTGGGCATGGTCGTCGAAGGAAAATCCTACTGGTTCCGCCTGCCGGCCAAGCGCCACACCATGGATTCGGAATTCGATATCAAGACCATCAAGAGCCTGCCTGACGTAGAGATCGCCTACTCCTACGGCAACGTCAGCGACACCGCGTACAAGGCCCTGGCTCAATCCGGCGCCAAGGCGATCATCCACGCCGGCACCGGCAATGGCTCGGTATCTTCGCGCGTCGTGCCGTCCCTGCAAGCCCTGCGCAAGGATGGCGTGCAGATCATCCGCTCTTCCCACGTCAATGCCGGCGGTTTTGTCCTGCGCAACGCAGAGCAGCCAGACGACAAATACGACTGGGTCGTGGCGCATGACCTGAACCCGCAAAAAGCCCGGATCCTGGCCATGGTTGCCCTGACCAAGACATCCGACAGCAAAGAGCTGCAACGGATGTTCTGGGAATACTGATTGAGTGCGTGCGACCCGCCCGGGTTGCACGCTTGCCCTCCTGACTCGCCCGTCCGGGCGAGTCAGCGCCAACCCTGGCGCCAGCGCTGCAAAAAAAACCTGCCGACGCACACTAAAACGCAAAACCTGTGGTCTGAGAGATCTTCTTGAATTTTAAGCAGTTGCGAAAATGCTTACAGTTAAATACTGTATGCACGTACAGCTTAATAAGGACTATCCCGTGGCCACCTCCCAAGCAAACAGCAACCCACCTGGTTCTTACGAACGCATGGGTCTACGCATTCAAAAAATCATCAATTCGCCGAACGCACAAAAAGCCAAGGCTGCACTGATCTTCCGTCTCCCCGATGAGCCGGTTGATGAGTGGGAACGCCTGCTTGAGGAAATCGCCGAGAACGACAACGTCACCCTCGCCCACCGCGACGACGGTGGCGTGCAGATTTTCTGGGTAGTGCCGAAGGAAGATTGAGTCGATGATGGTTCGTTGTTTTGCTTTGCTGCTACTCCTGGTGGCGGCCAGCGCACACGCGCAGGCGCCACGTACGTTTAACGAAGCGAAAAAGATCGCCTGGACGCTCTACGCGCCGCAGTCCACCGAGTTCTACTGCGGCTGTAAGTACACCGGCAATCGGGTCGACCTCGCGGCCTGTGGCTACGTGCCACGGAAAAACGCCAACCGCGCGGCACGTATTGAATGGGAACACATAGTGCCGGCCTGGCAGATCGGCCATCTGCGCCAGTGCTGGCAGGAAGGTGGGCGGCAGAACTGTACCCGCCATGATCCGACCTACCAGCGCGCCGAGGCCGACTTGCACAACCTGGTGCCCAGCATCGGCGAGGTCAACGGCGACCGCAGCAATTTCAGTTTCGGCTGGCTGCCGGTAAAAAGCGGGCAATATGGTTCGTGCCTGACCCAGGTCGACTTCAAGGCCAAGAAGGTCATGCCGCGCCCCTCCATCCGCGGCATGATCGCCCGCACCTACTTCTACATGAGCAAGCAGTACGGCTTGCGCCTGTCCAAGCAGGATCGACAATTGTACGAGGCCTGGAACAAGACCTACCCGGTGCAAGTCTGGGAGCGCCAGCGTAACCAGAAGGTGGCTTGCGTCATGGGTCGCGCCAACGAGTTTGTCGGCCCGGTAGACATGAAGCTCTGCAGTTAAGACAAGGCCCGGGGTATAGCGCCCCGGGCCCCTGACGAGCTAGCTTCCAGCCTTGTTGTAACGCCAGTACCCCATGAGGTTGAGCATTTGCCGAGGAATCTGCCGCTCACCGACCAGGTACTTGCGCACACTCATCACAGCAGCACTCTCCCCAGCGATCCAGGCATAAAAAGCAGCACCCTGGGCGGAACCGGTTTCCCAGAGAATCTCCTGGTCGATATCGATGTCGGGCAATGCCCCAGAGTCGCCAACTGCTGAATTGAAATCCGGTAGTTGGGCGCTCTGCACGGCCTCAACCATCAGCATGCCCGCAGCGCCAGACGCACGCTCATCACGAATCAGCCATTGCACCTCGAGCCCCGGCCACTGGGGCACCGGCAACCGGTCAGCGGCGGTCTGCACTTCGAAAAACGCCTGAGTCGCGGGCGGCGCGTGTTGCCCGGCCAACTCTTCAAGGATGCCCAGTGCCGCTGGCAGTGCGGTGGCATCGGCCATCAACAGCAACTGCCCCAGCTCCATGGGCGGCTTCCATTCAAAACCACCGGTTTGCTCGGCGCTGAAACGCCGGTCAGGTGCCACGATCTGTAGGTTCGCGCCCGGCTGGGCATGCAGTGCCCAGCGTGAAGCCGGACCTGTTTCGCCATGCAGGACAAAGTCGATATCCACCTCACCCTGCGCAGGACGCAGGTGGCGAATGGTGTAGGTGCGCATCGCCGGGCGTTGCGCCAGAGGCAGGGAACGGTAGCCGGTGTGCCAGTCCGCATCATGGGCCAGCCTGGCAAGGCTGCCATCGGCAGCCGGGAAAAACAGCTTTACCCGCTGGTCCGGCGCCCAGGTGGCCATGCCGGTCACCATGGGGCCGGCCAGCGTCACGCGCATCAGATGCGGGCTCAGCTCCTGCTTTCGTTGCAGGACGGCGTCGAACACTGTGTAAGGGGCAGCGCGGGCCATGGGGACCTCCCTGAGGGTGATGAGTCGTTATCCCCTATAGACGGATAACGTCGCTCACCCTTTAGGCAGGCATTACTTGACGCTGTTGTGCTCGATGACCAGGGTCTCGATGTTCTGTTTCTTCGCCTTGACCAGGGCGGCGGCCACCTGAGCCTGGCGTGACTCAGCCTCAGCCTTGGAATTGAATGGCCCTACCAGCACACGTTGTTTGCCGTCTTGCGTGACGACGTAGGAAACAAAGCTATGCTCGATCAACCACCCGGTCAGATCGCTGACAGCCTGCGGAGTCGAACCTTGCACCAACACATCCCACTGCGGCACAGCGACCTCTGTCGGACTGGCCACAACCGCCGCCTGGGGCTTCTTCGGCCCTTGCCCGGCCTGCTCACCGCACCCGGTCAGCGCCAATACCGCGATCACCCACATCAATTTGCGCACAGCTTTTCCCCCTGAATGCCAAAGGCGCAGATCTTATCACTCAAAAATGCCTCTCAACCCAAGCAAACAGGGGATAAAACAACGAGAATGATGATTGCAGCCTCTGTATAGTCGCACCCCGGGAATTAATGCAGCGTCTACGCGTCAGAAAGAAGCACCCAAACCGTGACACTTCGCACTAATCTATACGTATTACCGACATCTGCACGTGTGTCAGGTGCCCTACAAAGCTATCAAGGAGAAGATCATGCTGATACTCACCCGCAAAGTCGGTGAAAGCATAAACATCGGTGACGACATTACCATCACCATTCTGGGCGTTAGCGGCCAGCAGGTCAGAATCGGCATCAATGCCCCGAAAGACGTTGCGGTGCATCGAGAAGAAATCTACCAGCGCATCCAGGCAGGCCTGACTGCCCCGGAAAAACCGCAAACCTGAGCCTGAACAGCAATCAGTAGCCAGCCTGCTTTTTAGAGTAATGGCTGGCTAAAGATTCTGCGCCTCACCAACAACGTCGATACTAACGGGATCTCCCCAGACGACGCTGTCAGCCGATTCTCTTTTCTCCCGTCGAAACCGACGCCTGCCCAAGCCGTCAGCCGAACGTCACTGCGCGTGCCATGCCCGTGGCCGCTACCACCATCAGCACAATCAACAACGCCTCGACATGACAGATACGGGCAAACAGCGCTGTGCGCCCGACATCGATCGGAGCCTGCCGACCCAATGCGATCCGCCATTTGATCAACGCCAGCATGGGCGCAATTTCCAGCAGCAAAATGATGATGAACAAACTCATTTTCAAGTGGAACAACGGCTGGTGCAGATAGTAGTCCGTGCCCTTTTCGTAGCCGCCAAAGGCCCGCAGCCCTCCCGTCAGCAACAGGATGATCGCCGAAACGCCCCAGAAGTTGTCGGCCAGCAACACGCTGCGGGCCCCGCCGCCATCGGCCGTCACTCGCCGAAAAGCCGTGGCACGGGCCAGCACCGCCCACAACGCGAGGCCATAGGCCAACAGATGAACCGCCGCAAGCAACCAGTGAACAGCCATGGGTTTGACTCCCCTTTCAGGACGGAAAAAACAGCTGCGTCAGTAGTAGTTCATCGCGCCGGACTTCGCTTGCCAGGCGCCAATCGCAGCCCGATTTAAATCAACACCAAAGATAAATCCCTCCGAACAAAACGACTTGTCCTACATCCTGAGATGGCGTAATGGAACTACGATTGCCGGACCACCCCTGCAAGGATTTGCAACACTTGTGATCATCTACGCTGCCACCGCATTTTCCACTCTGGTTGTCATCACGCTCGGCATGGCCGCCTGTGGCTGGTACCGCCATCTGCATCATCACGAATACGAGCCGCTGCCTTCCAGCAGCGAACAGGTAAACCTTCGGTAAAAACGGTTGCCCATCGGAATTCCAGCCCACGACCTTGATCTAGTGGCAAGTTGCCGCTATTGCTTAGACTCACGTTCACGCGGGTCAGAGGAGGCGAGCATGGTTCCAAGATTTGTTGTAGTGCCGGCGATTCCTGCCCAGACCCAATCCTTGCGCACAGGCAAACGCTCCTACTGCAAGGCATCCCCCACAGGATTTAACCTCTACGACAACCGGGACAAGCTGCGCTTGCAACACACCTACCCCAGCCGCTTGGAGGCCGAGGCCGCATGCCAGCGACTCAACGCCGAACGCCTACCGCACCTGACGTCAGTGCCCCTTAACTGTGACAAAGGCTGTCCGCCAAACGCCTGACCTGCTCAGTCGCAGCCTCGCGAGCCGGTAAATCCTGCGCCTCGCCCAAGATGGTTTTCTCGATAATCACTGCGTGGGAATCACTGATCCCGATAAATTGCAGCCAAGCCGCCACGTAAGGCTCCTGGAAGTCGAAGTACTGTGCCGGCGTGCTCGACTGCGACGAAAAATCCAGGCCGCGGGCGTAGACCACCACGGCCTTCTTGTTATGCAGCAAGCCATACAAGCCACGCTCGGGGTCGAACCCGAACAACAGGTCTTTCTGCGACACCAGGTCGATGAAGTGCTTGAGCTTGTAAGGGATACTGAAATTCCACAACGGCACGGACAGGACCAGCAGGTCTGCACGATGCAGCGGCTCGGCCAACGCCCTCAAGGTGCTCCAGGCGGCTTGCTGCGCGGGCGTCAAGGCTGTGCCCACGAGTCCGGCGTACTTGGCGTCCATGGCATGCTGATCAAACTCCGGGAGCGCCATGGCCCACAGGTCGAGGGTGACGATTTCGGTGTCCGGGTGATGCTCCTGATAACGCGCGATGAAACTGCGGGCAACCTGCAGGGATGCCGAACGCTGTTTACGGGGCGAACACTCAATATGTACAAGCCTAGCCATGGATGACCTCAAGGATGGGAATCTGGAGGGCATTGCAACATAGCGCCATTTGAAATATAAATCGTGTTTAACTGTTCAATTGATCACGAATAGAACTATGTTCGACATCCTGCTACTCAAGACTTTTGTCACTGTGGTCGATGAAGCCGGCTTCAGCCGCGCCGCCGACAAACTGAGCCTGACCCAGTCCGCGGTCAGCGGTCATTTGCGACGCCTGGAAGAGCAGATCGGCAAACCGCTGCTCAAACGCACCACCCGCTCCCAGCAATTGACGCCCGACGGCGAACGCCTGATCGGCTATGCCCGCACGATCCTCGCGCTGAACCGGGACGCCTGGGCGGAGCTGACTCGCACACCCTTTCACGGGCGACTGCGAATCGGGCTGTCCGAGGATTTTGTCGAGGCGCGACTGTTGCGCACGCTGCAAGCTTTCGCCGCGCAGTACCCGGGCCTGGAAATCGACATCCAGGTGGGCATCCCCGGCACCTTGCTTAACCAGATGAAACAAGGTCATCTGGAGCTGGTGATCGGCTCGGTCTGCGAAACCGACGAACCGGGCCAACTGCTGTGGCAAGAACCCCTGGTGTGGGCAGGTCCGGCGCAGCCTGTGACCTCGCTACCCAGCCCCCTGCCCCTGGCGCTCTTCCCAGAGCCGTGCCCTTATCGCGAGGTGGCGCTGACACGCCTGGCCCAGGCGGGCATCCCCCAACGTACGGCAATGTCCTGCACCAGCACTGCCGGATTGCGAGCTGCAGTGTTGGCAGGTTTTGCGCTGGCACCGATGGCGGCCAGTCAATTGGGCCAGGGGTTGGTGGCGCTGGGTGCCGAGCATGGCTTGCCGGACTTGCCTGATGCGCAGTTCCGGCTGTTTGCCGCGCCTGAAGCGGATCAACTGATAATTACCGCGATTTCGGCACTGATTGTCGAATATTGCGCGACGCGCAGGGAACCGTAACAGCCCAGGCTTGAGCCCTACAGGGTGATCGACGTTGCCGGATAAAACAGCGTATTGAGCACTAACAGGATCATCCAGAAACCAATCTCCAGGGTTTCGGTAATGGGCTGGATACGCTTCACCGCACCATACACATGCACCACAAACATCAGCGTGAACACCACAAACAGCATGTCAAACGTATAGCTGAAACTGGTGCCGGTAGTTGCAGAACGCAACATCGCCGCTTCCACCACCAGGATGAACGCCCCCAGGCAGCGGCCAAAATAAATCGCCAGGTGCCGATGCTCGGGAATCGTCCAACGCATCGCCCGAGCCCAGGCAATGGGCGCGATAAAGATCGGCAGGGCAAAAAACAGCGTGGTGACGATCATCAAGGTAGTGATGTAGTGCTGACTGTATTGCGCGTAGTGACCGAGCATGACCGACTCCTTTTCCTTGAGGGCAGCCTCTGCGGGCTGAAGCGCAGAATTGCAGCCACCAAGACGGGCGTCCAATGTGAAGTGGTCGCTCAAGACCAAAGAGAATGGGCTTGGGTAGAAGGGATTAGTACTGAAGTCGCTCGCTCTTGTATTCGTCTGCCTCTCCCGGTATTGATCAGTATCAACCCAATGCAGGAAGCAGGCAGTGATCACCATTCGAGAAGCCACCAGGGAAGACATCCACGTACTTCGCAACCTCGGTATCGAGACGTACCGAGAGCACTTTTCTGACCTGTGGACCGCCGCAGGAATGCAGCACTTCCTCAACGAGGACTTCTCAATCTGCGAACTTGAGAAATCCATCGAAGCACCCACCCACCACAACTGGCTCCTGGTATTCGACGAGGAAGGCCGAGCCATAGGTTTTTCAAAGGTCAACTGGTCCAGATCGATCCCTGTATCTGGCGAGATTGGTGCTGAACTGCAGAAGATTTACTTCCTCGAGTCTCAGGCGGGCAAAGGCTACGGCAAACAGCTTCTGCAGTTCATTCAGCAGTCAGCAAAAACCCGCAAGGAAAGCGCCCTATGGCTGGATGTGCTGAAGTCCAACAGCCATGCCCAGCGTTTTTATGAAAGTTGCGGATTTCAGGTACTGGGCGAAATACCCTTCCGTACTGACAAGGCTGACATCGGGATGGTTGTGATGTGCTGCGCGCTTTATCAGTCGGAATGACTAGCTGGCATTAATCGCAGCCAACAAAAAAGGGCCCACCTTTCGGTGAGCCCTTCTAGACCGCCCAGCAGAGCGGATTTTGTTTGGTAGGCGCGATTGGACTCGAACCAACGACCCCCACCATGTCAAGGTGGTGCTCTAACCAACTGAGCTACGTGCCTGCTGTGAGGCGGCATTCTACGGAATTGCGCAGGGGTGTCAACACCTTTTTTTCACCTAACCCTATGAATATGCAAAATATTTAATTTTGCTGCGGCAAACCGGGGTTTGCGCCCGCTGGCAGTGGATTTTTAACTCAGGTAGGATCGCTGCATTCGTAAAATATATTAAACAGAGGCTTCGGGATGGCGAACACTCCTTATCCGCAATCCTATTACGCTGCGTCGGCCAACCCCGTGCCGGCGCGCCCTGAGCTGCAGGGTGAGGTAGAAACCGACGTCTGCGTGATTGGCGCGGGCTACACCGGGTTGTCCAGCGCGCTGTTCCTGCTGGAGAGCGGGTTTCGGGTGACGGTGCTGGAGGCTGCCAAGGTCGGTTTTGGCGCCTCGGGTCGCAATGGCGGACAGATCGTCAACAGCTATAGTCGCGACATCGATGTGATCGAGCGCAGTGTCGGCCCCAAGCAGGCGCAATTGCTGGGGCAAATGGCTTTTGAAGGCGGGCGGATCATTCGTGACCGTGTCGCCAGGTACCAGATCCAGTGCGACCTCAAGGATGGCGGTGTGTTTGCCGCCATCACCGGCAAACAGATGGGTCACCTGGAGGCGCAGAAACGTTTGTGGGAGCGCTACGGCCACAGCCAGCTCGAACTGCTCGACACAACCCGCATCCGTGAAGTCGTGGCCTGCGAACAGTATGTGGGCGGCATGCTCGACATGAGCGGCGGCCACATCCACCCGCTCAACCTGGCGCTGGGCGAAGCCGCTGCCGTGGAATCCCTGGGCGGCTCGATTTATGAGCAATCGCCGGCGGTGCGTATCGAGCGCGGTGCCAACCCGGTAGTACACACGCCGACGGGCAAGGTGCGAGCCAAGTTCATCATCGTTGCCGGCAATGCCTACCTGGGCAACCTGGTCCCGGAACTCGCCGCCAAGTCGATGCCCTGCGGCACCCAAGTGATCACCACCGAACCCTTGGGCGAAGCCCTGGCCAACAGCCTGCTGCCCCAGGACTACTGCGTCGAAGACTGCAACTACCTGCTCGACTACTACCGCCTCACGGGGGACAAGCGCCTGATTTTCGGCGGCGGCGTGGTCTATGGCGCGCGGGATCCGGCGAACATCGAGGCGATCATCCGGCCGAAAATGCTCAAGGCCTTCCCCCAACTCAAGGACGTAAAGATTGACTACGCCTGGACCGGTAATTTCCTCCTGACCTTGTCGCGCCTGCCTCAGGTCGGGCGCCTGGGCGACAACATCTACTACTCCCAAGGCTGCAGCGGGCACGGTGTCACCTACACCCACCTGGCCGGCAAAGTGCTGGCCGAAGCCTTGCGTGGCCAGGCCGAGCGGTTCGATGCCTTCGCCGACCTGCCGCACTACCCCTTCCCCGGCGGCCAGTTGCTGCGCACCCCGTTCGCCGCACTGGGTGCGTGGTACTACGGCCTGCGCGATAAGTTCGACTTCTGATCCCACCCTACGGGCGCGGCTTTACAGCTGCGCCCAGGCGTTCAGGAATATACCGGCCAGGTCTCGACGATCTTGCCGCCACGCACCGCCAGCAAATCGCCAAACTGCAACAACACCGACTCGGTCTGGGTCGGTCGCAGGAACACCTGATCATCCACCGCCAGGCCCACCGCCTGCGAGCCATTGACCATTTCCTGATTTGAACTGCGCCCATACAGCCCGTTGCTCTGCAATCCGGCCGGCGATTCGAACTCGGCCATCCAGTTACCGCCATAGATGAAGTAGGTCTCACGCTGGTTGATGTCCCACCACGACAACAGCCTGGACTTGCCGTCGAGCGCAGGAATCTGCACCGCCCCCGTGCGTTTCAATACCGGGGTCGCGATCCAGGTCGCCGGCACGTGCTCGACCAGCGAGGGCAAATCGTAATGGGTCGGCTTGAGCATCGCCGTACCCACCGACACCTCGCTGCTCAGTGACTCCTGCTGATGCATGCGATAGCTGGGACTGCCCGCGGTATTGAGCGTCAGGTCCGGGCGCCAGAGGTCGGCAAACTGTTGCCGAGTGAAGTCGACGTAGCCGTTGTACTGAGTCATGACCTTGGCAAACAGCTCATCGGCACTGCCGAGGATGCCCGGCACCCCCATGCCGACAAAGGGGTCGTAGCCCATGAGCCCGGCAAACTGCAGGTGCTGCGCGTTGGCACGGATCAGCCCCAGCATCTGCCCCAGGGTGGCCGTGTCTGCCACGCCGCCGCGATGCAGGCCGACATCCAGCTCGATGTTCACCCGCAATTGGGTACCCAATCCCCGGGCCAATGCCAGGTACTGTTGCAGATGCTCCGGAGTATCGAGCAACCATTGCAACTGCCGCGCCGGATCGAACGCGCCTTTGTGGGCTTGATAGAACAGCTCGGCCGAACGCACCGGCAGCGGCTTGCCCAAGAGGATGTCGGACTCGGGGAAAACCAGTGCATCATGATTGAGAAACGGCTGATGAAACGACATCAGTCGCTGGGTTCCCGCGCGCTTGCAGATGTAGGCCAACAGCCCCGGTGACGGCAGGGATTTCTCCACGAGGCGCAGGTGCTTGCCACCGCGCTTGACCGACTGCATCACCACATCGATGTTGTGGTCCAGGCGATCCAGATCGATCAGCAGCACCGGGCGCATCGGGCCGTGCTCCTTCAACTGCTGATTCAGGGCCCTGAAGTACTCGGAATAGGCGCGGCCCCGGTCGCCGGGGCGCAGCAACGCACCCACGCCCAACAGCAACACGCCAAGCCCTGCGGCCCCAGCGAGGAAATTGCGTCGATCGATGCTCATCCACTGACTCCCAGGATCGATGACAAATGCGCGTTGAGGAACTTGCCGCCAGGGTCTAGCGCATCGCGAACCTCACGAAACTCCTGCCAGCGCGGGTACAGCGCTTGCAGGTTACGCGCATTCAAACTGTGCAACTTGCCCCAATGCGGGCGGCCGGCGTACTTCCAGAAAATCGGCTCGATGGCCGCGAAGAAGTTGTGATGGTCCATCTGGTAATGCTGATGCACCGAGATCGAACAACTGTCGCGCCCCTCGAACATGCTCAGGGGGATGTCATCGGCCTTGACGTAGCGGTACTCGATGGGAAACCAGGTGCGCAGGTCCTTGTCAGTGATCAGCTTGATGATCTCGCGCAGGCAGGCCGGGCCATGTTCGGCCGGCACCGAGTACTCCATTTCGTTGAAACGTACCGTGCGCACATTGGCATAGATGTCGAAGGAGTCACCGACCCGATCATCAAAATTGGCAATGTGCCGCAGGCTATTGAGCAAGGTACGACGAGCATCAGGGAAATCACTGACGTACTTGTCGAACTTCTCGATGAGGTTGACGAATTCATTGCCCCCCTCCTCCTCGGCACTGATCGGCGGTGTCGCCGCATCGGTGGTTTCGTTGAGGGCCATCGACAAGGCGTAATCCGAATGGGTGACCACCAGCATTTCCCAGTGCTGGTTGTCGCGGGTGTGTTTTTCCACGTCCTCCAGCAGTTCTTCAGTCTTGGCGATCCACTGGTGTTCGCGCAGCCGGTAGGCGGGGCGATTCTGCATGCGGATCTTGCTGACCACCCCCAATGCCCCCAGCGACACCCGCGCCGCGTTGAATACCTGCGGCTTGTGGCTGCTGTCGCAGTCAAGCACCTCCCCCGTGGCCGTGACCAGTTGCAAACCGGCGACGTAGGCGGAATAGGAGGGAAACTGCTTGCCGGTGCCATGGGTCGAGGTGGAGATCGCACCTGCCAGGGTCTGGTAGTCGATATCGGCCATGTTGCTCAGGCCCTGACCGACTTCCTTCAAGGCCAGGCCCATGCGCGACATCGGCGTGCCGGCGCCAAATTCGGCCTGCAGGGTCTGCGGATCATGACTGAGCAGACCGCTGAAGTTGCTCAGCGACAACAAGGTGCCATCGGTGGGCACCAGGGCGCTGAACGAGTGCGCCGAACCCACCGGGCGAATCTTGCCCGGGGCGCGGCCGATCACCTGCACCAGTTCATCCAGATCCTTCGGCGCCAGGCGAGCCTCGGGCAGGCAGCTCTGGGCACCCGACCAGTTGCGCCAGGGAATCCGTCGTGGCGCGCGCACCAACTGTGCCAGCACCGGGTTGCTGCTCAAGGCCGTCAGGGCGCCGACCAGGCTGGCCCGCTGCAAAAGCTGGCGTCGTGTGAGGTCCATCGTCATCAATCCCACCTTGTGCTTTTTATTGGGGGTGTTGGCCGGACATGAAGCTGATCAGCGCCAGGAAATCGGCTTCGCTGCATTGCATGCACATGCCCATCGGGGGCATGCCGTTGTGGCCGTTGATGGTGTGATCCAGCAGGCTGTCCACGCCTTGTTGCAGGCGCGGCTGCCACGCTACCTGGTCGCCGGTCAGCGGCGCGCCCGAGGCCGGGTTGGCGTGGCACAACTTGCAACTGGTGTCGTAGGTGCGCGCCAACCCGGCATCGGCGGGCATGCTCGCGGCGGCGGCCACGCGATCAGGTGCGCTCTTTGGCTCCTCGCCGCAGCCACCCAGCCCCCCGAGCACCAGCGCCAGCGCCGCCCCACGCCAGGAAAACCGCCACTCGGCTCGAATCAGTGCCCACATAAGTTTCCTCACTTGTTCTGCGCCGCGGCCTGGCGCATTTTTTTTGTAAAGACCGGCCACTGAACACTAAGGCAGTCGCTGTCTGGGGTTGAGGGCATTGGGGGTCAACAAGGGGGCTTTCGAGGCCATGCGCGTCGAACTGCCCCCGACCAAGGCGTGACGGTTTGTTACACCTGCGGCGCGCCAAATCGACTACTCTTGGGCCAGACGTTTACAGCCAAACCGCTCTAGAATGCACTTTAGCGGGGAGGTAGCCGACCTTGTAGCCGCTGGCGAAGCCTGCGTTCGAGTGCGCACGAAGTGGATTGATCACCAGCAGCTTGCTAGGCGTATAACCCATAGAGCGATATTTTGCCTGCACGCCGTCTGCCGACCCCAGGTCCTCAGCCAGCGTGCCCACATCCAGTACGGGGTAGTTTCATGAGCACACAAAACATTCTCAGCACACTGTTTCCTGCTCTCGCCGACATCCCCGAGCCGTACCGCCCAGGTGAACCGATCGAGCAACGCGAGTACCTGGTGGAGGGCACCCTGCGCACGTGGAACGGCCCACTGGCGGTGGTTCGCAGCCCGGTGTACCTGGACGTCGACGGGGTCGACGAACAAGTCATTCTCGGCAGCACCCCGCTGCTCGATGCCGAAACCGCCCTCACCGCCCTCGACGCCGCCGTGCGCGCCTACGACCGGGGCCAGGGCAGTTGGCCGACGATGCGCGTGGCCGAGCGGATCCAGCATGTGGAGGCGTTCCTGGGGCGCATGCGCGAACAGCGCGCGGCCGTGGTCAAGCTGTTGATGTGGGAAATCGGCAAGAACCTCAAGGACTCGGAAAAAGAGTTCGACCGTACCTGCGACTACATCGTCGACACCATCAACGCCCTCAAGGAGCTGGACCGTCGCTCCAGCCGCTTTGAACTGGAGCAGGACACCCTCGGCCAGATCCGCCGCGTACCGCTGGGCGTCGCCCTGTGCATGGGGCCTTACAACTACCCGCTCAACGAGACCTTCACCACCCTGATCCCGGCGTTGATCATGGGCAATACCGTGGTGTTCAAGCCCGCCAAACTGGGAGTGCTGCTGATTCGCCCGCTGCTGGAAGCCTTCCGCGACAGCTTCCCGGCCGGGGTGATCAACGTGATCTACGGCAGTGGCCGCGAGACCGTCAGCGCGCTGATGGCCAGCGGCAAGATCGACATCTTTGCCTTTATCGGCACCAACAAGGCTGCCAGCGACCTGAAGAAGCTGCACCCCAAGCCCCACCGCTTGCGTGCCGCCCTGGGGCTGGATGCCAAGAACCCTGGCATCGTGCTGCCCGAGGTTGATCTGGACAACGCGGTCAACGAAGCCGTCACCGGCTCGCTGTCGTTCAACGGCCAGCGCTGCACCGCGTTGAAAATCCTGTTTGTGCATGAAGAGGTGGTCGACCGCTTCATCGAGAAATTCAACCACAAGCTCGCCACCCTCAAGCCCGGCATGCCCTGGGAAAACGGCGTGGCACTGACGCCACTGCCGGAGTCGGGCAAGGTCGACTACCTGCACGGCCTGGTGGATGACGCCGTACGCAAAGGCGCCAAGGTGATCAACGCCAACGGCGGCCAGGCCCGTGGTTCGTTCTTCTACCCGGCGGTGCTGTACCCGGTGACCACCGACATGCGCGTCTATCAGGAAGAGCAGTTCGGCCCGGTGGTGCCTATCGTGCCTTATCGTGATCTGGATACGGTGATCGACTACGTCCTGGAGTCAGACTTCGGTCAACAGCTGAGCGTATTCGGCACCAACGCCGCCGAAGTGGGACGCCTGGTGGACACCTTTGCCAATCAGGTCGGCCGCATTAACATCAACGCCCAGTGCCAGCGTGGCCCGGACACCTTCCCGTTCAACGGAAGGAAGAATTCGGCTGAAGGCACGCTGTCTGTACACGACGCCTTGCGTACGTTCTCGATTCGTACCCTGGTGGCGACCAAGTTCCAGGAGAGCAACAAAACCTTGATCAGCGACATCATCCGCGGCCGGGAGTCGAGCTTCCTGACGACCGACTACATTTTCTAGCACACGACTCAAGGACACCCCGGCAACCCGATGACCGCCTTTCGCTCACTGCGCCTGCCACCCTTGTTGCGGCGCCTGCTACGGCCCTTGCTCGACCCGTACCGGCGCTACCGCAACGCCCGGGTGATCCACGCCATCCGGGTCTCGCTGGGCCTGCTGGCGACCATCCTGCTGACCACGGGGATCAACCTGCCCCATGGCGAATGGGCATCCGTCACCATGCTGGTGGTGATCGGCGGCCTGCAACACCACGGCAACATCGGTAAAAAAGCCGCCGAGCGCGCCTATGGCACATTGATCGGGGCCGCCGTGGGGTTGCTGCTGGTGCTACAGCAGGCCTGGCTTGGCCTGCCGTGGCTGACCTACTTCGGCATGTCGGTGGTCTGCGGCTTCTTCTCCTACCACGCCATTGGCAAGGGCGGCTATACCGCGCTGCTGTCGGCGATCACCGTGTTCATTGTCGCCGGCCACGGCGACAACCATGTCACCGATGGACTGTGGCGTACCGTGGATATCCTTATCGGCATCGTCCTGGCCCTGGCATTTTCCTTCGCCCTGCCGCTGTATGCGGTGTACTCCTGGCGCTACAAACTGGCTGGGGCACTGCGTGACTGCGCAAGCATCTACAGCCGGATCATCAGCGGGCAGTCGGTAACCGACGACCACTACCTCAAACTCCTCGGGCGCTTGAACGGCGTGATGGTGCAACTGCGCTCGCTGATGCCCTCGGTGTCCAAGGAAGTACGCATCTCCATGACCGAACTGGACGCCCTGCAACGCAACTTGCGGCTGTGCATCAGCACCCTGGAAATCCTCGCCAACACCCGCCCCGACACCCGCGATGAACATGCCATGGCGCAGATGCAACTGGCGCTCAGAGCCGAGCATCGCGAGATTCGCCGCCTGCTGATCGGCATGGCGCGCGCCCTGCAATCGGGCGCCACCGAGCGACTTGAGCGCAACAGCAGCGAGCCGCTGCTGCAAAACGCGATGGAGGCACCGGTGTACAGCGCGCTGGACGGCTACCGGTTGTTGACCCGGCAACTGGCAAACAACCTCAACGAGATGCGCCAGCGCCTGGTCAAGTCGGCACCCCACTGGAAGATCTGAGAAGCGCTCAGGACGTCACGGCTTTGCGTGTGGCGCTGCCCCAACCTTGTTGCATGCCGGCAGCCGCCAGCAGAATCGCCGCCACACCGATCCATTGCAGCAGCTCCAGGCGATGACCAAAAGCCAGCCAGTCGACCAGAATGGCCGCGATCGGGTAGATGAACGACAGCGCTCCGGTCAACGCGGTCGGCAGTTTCTGAATTGCGCCGTACAACAGCACGTACATCACCCCGGTGTGGACAATGCCCAGGGTCAGCAGGCTGGCCCAGGCCGTCGAGTGTTGTGGCAACGCCGACCAATTGGCCCAGGGCGCCAGCAACAGCACGCCGGTGCAGACCTGGATCAGCGCAATCAAGTGCGGCGGCGTGCCGGTCAGGCGCTTGATGATCAGCGCAGCAAAGGCGTACAGCAGCGCCGCGCCCAACGCCAGGGCAATCCCCAGCAGGTACTGATCGCCGCCCGCGCCCTGCTCGCCATGGGCACTGACGATCGCCAGCATCCCGAGAAACGACAGCCCCAGCCAGGACAGCTTTTGTATGCTGATCTTCTCGCCGAGGAACAACGCCGCCAGCCCCACCAGCATGAACGGCTGCACGTTGTACACCGCCGTGCCGATGGCAATCGAAGCCCGCGAGTAGGAAGCAAACAGCAGCACCCAGTTACCGACAATCGCCACCCCGCTGAGTACGGCCAACAGGAAGGTGGTGCGACTGAGCAGGCCCGGACGTAAAAAACCGAACATCGCGCAAATCAGCAACAGGGTCGCGGCGCCGAACACGCAGCGCCAGAACACCACATCCAGTACAGGCTGGCCGCTGACCAGCACGAACCAGCCGATGGTTCCGGAAATCAGCATGGCGGCGGTCATTTCCAGCGAGCCGCGGCGAAGGGTGTTGTCCATGATCAGGTTCCTCGTTGTGAGCGCAAAGTATGGCGCTGAGGTATCTGCCGCCTCCATGGCCAAATGCAGGCTAAACTGCGGATTCACCTTTTTTATCAAGGCAATTTTGAGTTATTGCCTAAGAGGCTTCAGATGACTGACGACATTGATCAACTGCTGATCAGCGCCCTGATGCAGGACTCCCGGCGCTCGCTCAAGGCCCTGGCACAGATCAGCGGCCTGTCCTCACCCAGCGTCGCCGAGCGCCTGCGCCGCCTCGAAGAGCGCGGCGTACTCACCGGCTACACCGTCGAAATCGACCCCAAGAGTTTTGGCTACCAGTTGCAAGCCATCGTGCGCATCCGCCCACTGCCCGGCCAGTTGCAGCATGTCGAACGACAGATCCAGGCCATCCCCGAGTTCACCGAATGTGACAAGGTCACCGGCGACGACTGCTTCATCGCGCGCCTGCACGTGCGCTCGATGGAACAGCTCGACACCCTGCTCGACCGCCTCAACAGCTACGCCGAGACCAACACCGCGATCGTCAAAAAAACCCCGGTCAAACGCCGCCTGCCGCCGATGGCGTGAGTGTGGTCCGACGCACAACGGCGTAGAGTGCAATTTTTCCGGCGAAGGATTGGCGGCATGAGAATTCACGGCGTGCTCCTGGCAACGATGCTGCTGTCAGGCTGCGGAACGGTACAGACGGTGGTGCGCAGCGACGAAGCGGCGGCAGCCAGCCTCAAGGAACAGAAAAGTTACTGCGGCGCCGTACCCCGTATCTACAGTGGGGTGACTTATGACTTCTGCACCCTCTACGCACCACTGAAGGAAGGTATCGACGCGCAAAAACACGACAACGGCACCATCATAGTGTTGATCGATGCGCTGATTTCCGGCGTGCTGGACACCGCCCTGCTGCCGTACACCATCTACCGGCAACAGGCCGACGGCAGCATCATCCTCACCGAGTGAAGCCCCGCCGAATGCCAGGCAAAAAAAACCCGCCGAAGCGGGTTTTTTAGTATCAGGAGCGCCGATCAGTCATCGCGGCTCATGATGCCGAACAGCTGCAACAAGCTGACGAACAGGTTGTAGATCGATACATACAGGCTGATGGTCGCCATGATGTAGTTACGCTCGCCGCCATGGATGATGGCGCTGGTCTGGAACAGGATGCAGACCGAGGAGAACAGCACGAAGCCAGCGCTGATCGCCAGTTGCAGGCCGCTGATCTGGAAGAACATGCTCGCCAGCACCGCGCCCAGCAGGACGAAGAAACCTGCTGTGATGAAACCACCGAGGAAGCTCATGTCCTTGCGGGTAATCAGCACGTAGGCCGACAGGCCGCCGAACACCAGAGCGGTCATGGCGAAGGCCGAGCTGACCACTTCAGCGCCGCCCTGCATGCCCAGGTAACGGTTAAGGATCGGGCCGAGCAGAAAGCCCATGAAACCGGTCAGGGCAAAAGCCGACACCAGGCCCCAGGCCGAATCACGAAGTTTGTTGGTGAGGAAGAACAGGCCATAGAAGCCGATCAGCACCACAAAGATGTTCGGATAACCGACCCGCATCTGCTGCGCCACGAACGCCATCACACCGCTGAAGGCCAGGGTAAGGGCGAGCAAGCCGTACGTGTTGCGCAGGACGCGGCTAACCTCTAGCTGCTCAGCCTGCACGCTGTTATTAACTGCGTAATCCTGTTCGCGCATGGCGACACTCCTGTAGGTTTGAAACGTTCAGTCGCAAAGATCATAACAGACGCTCTGTAACTAGCTATGCAGAGAGTTTGACAGTGTGTTTCATTCGGGTATTATGGCGCCCGCAAAGCAGTTTGGAAGCGTGGCCGAGTGGTTTAAGGCAACGGTCTTGAAAACCGTCGATGGGCAACTATCCTAGAGTTCGAATCTCTACGCTTCCGCCACATTTATACGAAAAAGCCCTGATTATTCAGGGCTTTGTCGTTTCTGGGGTTTGGCTTTCCTGTCACCCCTGCGCTGATTTTCCCTGATGGAACAGCCAGAAATCATCGTTGATTCCCGGTCATCTCCCTGGCGTCCTGCCAATCGAACACCCATCCCAATCGCCCTGATTCATGACAACAAACTGAAGCGCGTAACATGCTATTAGAAACAAATCCGGCCGGGTTGATGCAGCCATCTGGCCCGGTGGATACTTAAAGCTCTCGCTGCACCACATCACGACAAGGAATTCAGATGACTGACATTCACGGCGAATTCGAGCGGAGCAAGTACTTCCATCGCTCGCGGATCGACAGGCGTTCAGCGGATGCACTCGTTGGCTTGGCAGCAGGCCTCGCCGCCGACGGCGTCGTATCGACCGCCGAAGGGCTGTTCCTCAGGGATTGGCTGGAGACGAATCTGGCCCACCTTGATGATCCGGTCATCAACCTGCTTTATTCACGCCTCGCCAATATGCTCCTGGACGGGGTGCTGGATGCAGACGAATCCCTTGAGCTAATCGGTCTGCTGCAAGGGTTTTCTGGCCTGAGCAGCGAAAAGCCCAAGGCTGGCGATCACACCTTCACCCCGCCCAATGACCTCCCCTTCAATCACCCTGAACCCGCTATCACTTGGGACGGCAATTTGTTTGTTTTCACCGGAATCATGGCCTATGGACCGCGTAAAGACTGCCAGGTCCTGGTGGAGGAGCGTGGCGGCATTATTGGCGGCGGGGTCAGCAAGAAAATTCATTACCTGGTGGTTGGCAGTATTGGCAATGACCAGTGGCGCCATAGCACCTATGGGACAAAGATAATCAAAGCGGTCGAACTCAGAGAGGCCGGCTCCCCTATCGCCATCATCGGTGAGCAGCAATGGCAGCGTGCCCTTTTTGGCTGACGTATTGAGCTGGACAGTCCGACGCGATCTGCTGCAACGCGATGCCCTGCAAGGGTTCCTGAATGCCAAACAAACCACCGGAAAGCAAAGTGACAACAACCGCTGCCGACATTGAGCGATCTATCCAGGCCCTGAACAAAATGGCCGAACGTCTTTGGGGCGATGGAAGGGAGGCTGAGGCGAAAGCCCTTCTGGATGCATTGGACGCGCTGAACCGAGCCCTGGATCGAATAAGGATTGGCGAGAGTCGCAGGGTGCTTCATTGAGATACCCCAAGCTAAGCCCGTACTCGATCAATCGCGGTCCGAAAAGGGCCAATGCGGGCCTTAAGCTAATAACTAAAAAGTATTTATTGAGCGTTTTTTAGATCATCTACATTCCCCCCACGAGCTGCGCAATGTTGTCCCAGCAACAGCGATCCCCGCTGTTGCCAGGGCAACAGTCGCCCAACAGTTCGCTGCCCAAGCAACAGCAGTCGCCCTGTAAAAACACCATAAGTGTTTGATTTATATGATTATTAAAACCATGGAACGACTCTTGCTCTGACGGCTGTACATCCCCTACTCGCACAGGAACACAGCCCATGAGCACCCCACTTAAAGTCGTCGCCGTTTCCGGTGGTACCTTTCGCCCTTCGCGCACCCTGGTGCTGGTCCAGGCGATTGTTGCGGAGCTGGCCCGCTACCTGCCCATCGACAGCCGCATCATCGAACTGGGCGACATTGTCCGTCCGCTGGGCAGCGCCCTGTCCCGTCAGGAGCTGCCGGAAACCGTCGAGTTCGAGTTGCAAGCCATCGAATCGGCGGACCTGCTGGTGGTGGCGGCGCCGGTCTACCGTGGTTCGTACCCGGGCCAGTTCAAGCACCTGTTCGACCTGATTGGCCACGATGCACTGATCGACACCCCGGTATTGCTGGCGGCCACGGGTGGCAGCGATCGGCATGCGCTGGTGATCGATCACCAGTTACGCCCGCTGTTTAGCTTCTTCCAGTCCGTGACCCTGCCCTTGGGCGTGTATGCCTCGCAGGCTGATTTCAGTGACTACCAGATCACCAGTGAAGCGCTGAACACCCGCATCCGCCTGGCCGTGGAACGGGCTGCGCCGCTGTTCAGCGCCCATGCCGCCGACCTGCGCAAGACAGCCTGAGGAGCCGCTCGTGACCGCCATCAATCGATCTCGACTGCAAACCCCGCTGCAGATCGCCCGCACCCTCGCGGCCGAGTTTTCCCGCACCGCCGCCGAACGCGACCAAGTGGGTGGCACACCGAAGGCCGAGCGCGATGCGTTGCGCCGCAGCGGCCTGCTGGCGATGAAAATCGACCCGCAGTACGGCGGCCTGGGCGCCAGTTGGAGCGACACCCTGGAGGTGGTCCGCGAGTTCGCCAGGGTCGACAGTTCGATCGCCCATGTATTCGGCTTCCAACACCTGATGCTGGCCACGGTGCGCCTGTTTTCGCGGCCCGAACAATGGCAGCCGTGGTTCGAGCAGACCGCGCGCAACAACTGGTTCTGGGGCAATGCCCTGAACCCGCTGGACACCCGCACCCTGTCCAAACAGTTTGCCGGCTACCGCGAGTTCTCCGGGCGCAAGAGTTTCTGCTCCGGCTCCGCCGATTCGGAAATGCTGATTGCCTCGGCGCTGCATGAGTCCACCCACGGCAAGCTGTTGATCGCCGCCATCCCCAGTCATCGCACCGGTATCACCTTGCATGGTGACTGGGACAACATCGGCCAACGCCAGACCGACAGCGGCAGCGCCACCTTTGAACGGGTGCGCGTGGAAGAAAACGAACTGCTGCTCGATCCCGGGCCGCTGAGCACACCCTTTGCCTGCCTGCGCCCGCTGATTGCCCAACTGACCTTCACCAATATCTTCCTCGGCATCGCCGAAGGTGCCTTCGAAGAGGCGCGCAACTACACCCTCAAGGAAACCCGCCCCTGGTTCAAGGCCAGCGTCGAGCAGGCCAACCAGGACCCCTATGTGCTGCGCCATTACGGCGAGTTCTGGGTCGGGCTCCAGAGCGTGCGCCTGCTCACCGAGCGCGCCAACGCCTTGCTCGACCAGGCCTGGAGCAAAGAACAACGGCTCGACGCCGAGGAGCGTGGCCAACTGGCGCTGGCCATCGCTACGGCCAAGGTCGCCGCCACCCGCACTGGCCTGGACCTGGCTAGCCGCCTGTTCGAAGTCACCGGCGCCCGTGCCACCCACGCCGCGCTGCGCCTGGACCGGCATTGGCGCAACCTGCGCACCCAGACCCTGCACGACCCCGTGGACTACAAGCTCCACGAACTGGGTGACTGGGCGCTCAACACGGCCCTGCCCACTCCGACCTTTTACTCATAGGCCCGACCATGCAACTACTCACGCTGCCGCCCTCTCCTGCCCTGGCCACCTCGATACGCGCCACCGCGCAAGTGTTCGAAGACCCCAAATCACAGGCACTGCTGGCGCACCTGCAACAAGTCGCCCCCAGTGATGCCAGCGTGTTGATCATCGGCGAAACCGGGACCGGCAAGGAACTGGTGGCCCGTCACCTGCACAACCTCAGCGCCCGGCGCAACAAGCCGTTTATCGCGGTCAACTGCGGCGCGTTCTCCGAAAGCCTGGTGGAAGCCGAACTGTTCGGTCATGAAAAAGGCGCCTTCACCGGTGCCCTCAGCGCCAAGGCCGGCTGGTTCGAGGAGGCCAACGGCGGCACCCTGTTCCTCGACGAGATCGGCGATTTGCCGATGCCGATCCAGGTCAAGTTGCTGCGGGTGCTGCAGGAGCGTGAAGTGGTGCGCCTGGGTTCGCGTAAAAGCATCCCGATCGATGTGCGGGTGCTGGCAGCAACCAACGTGCAGCTGGAAAAAGCCATCAACGCCGGACACTTTCGCGAGGACCTGTACTACCGGCTGAACGTGGTCAGCCTGGAGCTGAGTCCACTGCGCGAGCGGCCCGGGGATATTCTGCCGCTGATCCGGCACTTCATCGCCGAATACAGCCGCCGCCTGGGCTACGGCGAAGTGGCGCTGGACAGCGAGGCCGAGCAGAAGCTGGTGGGCTACTCCTGGCCGGGCAATATCCGCGAGCTGGAAAACGTCATTCACCACACCCTGCTGATCTGCCGCAATCACCTGATCCGCGTCCACGACCTGCACCTGTCCAACTTGCGTATCGAGCGCCAGGACGCCAGCAGCAGCGCCACCGACGACAGCGCCGACGCTTTGTTGCAGCAAGCCTTCCAGCGCCTGTTCGAGGAAGAAAGCGGCGCCCTTCACGAACGGGTCGAGCACGCGTTGCTGCGCGCGGCCTATCAGTTCAGCCACTACAACCAGGTGCACACCGCGAGCCTGCTGGGGCTGAGTCGCAACATCACCCGAGCCATGCTGATCAAGGTCGGTGAATTGGTGGTCAACAAGCGCCGCCCGACCCAGGATGGCCAGGCGGTGAAAGTTGCCAACCTGTCGATCTGAGCCAGGCCACTGCGCTCATTCAGGCAAAACAATGTCGACTCTGGTGCCCTTTACGCCAGCACCGCGGCCTGGGTCGCGAGCGCCTCGCGCTCCAGCTCACGCACCAGCGGCAACACCTTGCGACCGAAGTACTCCACCTCTTCGTGAAAGTGCAGGAAACCACTGAGCACCAGGTCCACGCCCACGGCCTTGAGGGCGACGATCCGCTCGGCAATCTGCTGTGGCGTACCGATCAGATTGGTCTTGAAGCCATCGTTGTACTGCACCAGGTCTTCGAAGGTCGACTTGGCCCAGTTACCCTCGCCTTCGGGGCTGGAGGCACCGGCATTTTTCGCCTCGCCACCAAAACCGTTGACCGCTTCCGGGTCGGCCTTGGCGATGATTTCCTGCAACACCGCGCGCGCCTGCGCTTCGGTTTCACGGGCGATGACAAAGGCATTCACGCCGATTTTCACCGAGTGGCCATTGATCGCCGCCTTCGCGCGGATATCGTCGACCTGGGCCTTGATCCCTTCCACCGTGTTGCCGTTGGTGAAGTACCAGTCGGAGACACGCGAAGCCATGTCCCGCGCCGCGCGCGAGCTGCCCCCCTGGAAAATTTCCGGGTGCGGTTGCTGCAACGGCTTGGGTTTGAGCGTGTAGTTGTGGAAGCGGTAGAAATCACCGTGAAAACTGAAGTTGTCCTCGGTCCAGATGCCCTTCAGCGCCCGGATGAACTCTTCGGAACGACGATAGCGCTCATCATGGTCCAGCCACGGCTCGCCGATCGCGCGGAACTCGCCCTTGAACCAGCCCGAGACAATATTGACCGCCACCCGGCCATTGGTGAACTGGTCGATGGTCGCCAACTGTTTGGCCGCCAACACCGGACTCCAGGGGCCCGGCAGGATCGCGGCGATGACCTTGAGCTTTTCGGTAGCGGCCAACAGCGCGTGACTGATGGTCACCGACTCGTGCTGGTTTTCTGCGCCATAACCGGCGGTGAAGCGGATCTGCGACAAGGCGTATTCGAAGCCGGCCCGTTCGGCGATCTGCGCCAGCTTGCGGTTGTAGTCGATATCCCAACTGGTGCGCTGTTCGATCTTGCTGACCACCAGCCCGCCGCTGACATTGGGCACCCAGTAGGCAAACTTGATGTTGTCCTGGCTCATTGCATGTACTCCTGCTGGCAGAGGCCACCGCGGCACCTGCAACAGGACTAGAGCAGCAACCGTGCCACTTGAATTAACCATTATTAATCAAATAGTTATGTGTATTTTCTGCGAAAGCCAAGTGTCGCCCAGCGCACAGGCTGTTGATCAACTGTTGCGCGCACAACACTGGCGTGCGAAGCCCTGCGCCGCGATGCGCCCTGGTCGTTGTTGCCGGGCGGTCAGCACTTCAGCAAGTTGCCCGCCAGGCGACAGCCGTGAGCAGCGGGAATCTCGCCGAATACCCTGTTATCGCGGGGTTTGCCACGCCAGGCACGACCTGTGCACTGGCAGCAGGACGCAACAGCTGCACTGCGTTGTTGCTTCTCTTGCCTTCGATTAAGGAACTGCCCCATGACCATCCAGCAGCAGCACCTGCCCCTTGCCAGTGGCGCCGACTACCAGGCCCTGGCCGAGCGCTTCCGGCCGATCTTCGCGCGCATCGCTGCCGGCGCCCTGCAGCGCGAGCACAGTCGCAGCCTGCCCTTTGAGCCTGTGCAGTGGCTCAAGGAAGCCGGCTTTGGTGCCGTGCGCGTACCCGTGCAGTACGGTGGCGCGGGGGCGACCCTGCCGCAATTGTTCGAACTGCTGATCGAGCTGGCCGCCGCCGACTCCAACCTGCCCCAGGCGTTGCGCGGGCACTTCGCGTTTGTCGAGGACCGCCTCAACGCCCAGGCCGACACGCCGCAGGACCTCTGGTTCGAACGTTTTGTCCAGGGTGAGCTGGTCGGCAACGCCTGGACCGAAGTCGGCAGCGTGAAGATCGGCGAGGTCGGCACCCGCGTCTCGCGCCTGGGTGAGCAGTGGGTGGTCAGCGGCACCAAGTACTACAGCACCGGCAGCATCTTTGCCGACTGGATCGACCTCTACGCCCAGCGCGATGACAACGGTGCCGACGTGATCGCCGCCGTGCGTGTGCAACAGCCGGGCATCAGCCAGAGCGACGATTGGGACGGTTTTGGCCAGCGCACCACCGGCAGCGGCACCTCAGTGTTCGTCAACGCAGTGGTGGAGCCCGAGAATCTGTTGGACTTCGCCACCCGCTTCAAATACCAGACGGCCTTTTATCAACTGGTGCTGCTGGCGGTCCAGACCGGTGCCGGGCGCGCCGCCGTGCTCGACATCAGCGAAGAAGTGCGCACCCGCAAACGCGTCTTCAGCACCGGCAACGCCAGCCACGTCAGCCAGGATGTCCAGGTGCAGCAAGTGCTGGGCAAGGCTTCGGCGCAGGTCTACGCCGCCCACGCCACCACCCTGCGCGCGGCGACGGCCTTGCAGTTGGCGTATGAAAGCCGCTTCGCCCAGGACCCGGTCGCTGAACGCGCCGCCAACATCGCCGCCGAACTGGAGTCGGCCCAGGCCCAGGTGGTCATCGCCGACCTGGTGCTGCGCGCCACCAGCGACCTGTTCAACGCCCTCAGCGCCTCGGCCACCAGCACCACCAAGGCCTTCGATCGACACTGGCGCAACGCGCGCACCGCCGCCTCGCACAACCCGCTGATCTACAAGGAACGGATCATCGGCGACTGGGAAATCAACGGCACCGAACCGCCGTACGTCTGGCAGATCGGTGCGGGGTCTAAATAAGACGGGGCTTGTAGGAGCAAGGCTTGCCCGCGATGGCGAACCTTCGTCTGCCATCGCGGGCAAGCCGCGCTCCTACAGAGGTGCGTTGCACCTAACTTACCCCACTGGTGAAGATTGGCCCTGGATTTGCAGTGACTGTAATCGTTATGACCCACTACCCGGTCAAGATCGGGAAAACAGCGGGTCTACTTCGGGCAGCTAGCATCCGACGGGCAGGTGAACTATGTGTGGTCATTTTGTTCAGCACGAGGGCATGGCGGCCTTCATCGCAGCGTTAAACCCCAAAGGCGCGGTGCCTACCGGCTACCAGAACCAGTCGCTGCGGCCATTCAACGTCGCGCCAGCCAAGTGCGCGCAGGTCCTGCACGGTTGCGAGGACGGGCTTCATATTGATGCCGTGCGTTGGGGTTGGGCGCCTTTTGGGGCACGCGGCAAGCAACCTGATTCAGTGCAGATGCCGGTGGAAACCGTTTCGACGCAGACCGATTTCAGGTTGCTCTGGCCCAATGGCCGGGCCGTAGTGCCCAGCGATGGCTGGTACGAGTGGGTGGATGATGCGCAAGCGCCGCATACCCCGCACCTGTATTTCATGCGCCTGCGAAGTCGTCAGCCGATGTTCTTTGCCGCACTGGCCCACATCCATCGTGGAGATGCACCGCACCAGGGGGGCGGCTTTGTGATCCTGACCACCGCTGGTGACACGCGCATAACCCGCATTCACCACCGCAGGCCACTGGTGCTGGCAGCGGACCATGCCAACGAATGGCTTGACCCGATGCTCTCGCCCCAGCGCGCCGAAGAAATCGCCAGGCACCATTGCCTGCCCTGTGCAGATTTTGAGTGGCTTCAGGTCAACCTGGCCCTGGACAACACCGCCAGTCATTTGCGCCGCTCCGCATGAGCCCGCCGGTGTCAGGCCAGTGGCCGGCGTTTTTCATAACGCACATCCCGGGCATCCACCCTGGCCACCACCGTCCAGCCCAGGCGCTGATAAAAGCCATTGGCGCGGATTTCCTGACGGCCATCGGTCACCAGGAAAATGCGCTCATGGGCCCGGAACAGTTCGGCTTCGGCGGCGGCCATCAACAGGCGCCCCAGGCCTCTATTTTCATAGGCCGGGCGGACAAACATGGCAAACACCTCGCCTTCGTCCCGGTCAATCATGGAAAACGCCACCGGCCGTTCATCGACCTCTGCGATCCACACACAAGGCCCCTCCTTGATCGCCGAATTCAACACTTGCGCGGTTATACCCAGCGCGTCCATCTGCTCCCGGCTCAAGTGGTTCTGCGCCACTGAAGTGCGAATCTCGAACAGGCTTTCGACATCCTCCACCGTGGCCATTCGCGTGCGCACACTCATCTGCCCATCTCCTGAAGATCGTGCGCCATTGTAGAAAGGCGCCGGGGGCGGGATAAACAGATTGATTGTTGGAGATCTGTAACCCAGGCCAAAACCCTGCGCTCGCCCTTGGACTAAGCTCAAAGCTCCAGCGGAGGGCTTTCCAATGTGCGGAAGACTTTCACAGTACCGCGGCATTCACGACTTTGTCGCAGCCCTCGGCATGCCCAACGCCCTGGTCAACACCCTGGGCGACGATGCACTGGCGCAGTACAACGTCGCGCCGACCACCCAGGTCGCCCTGATTCATCTCGAGGGAGAAACCCTGCACGCCGATCGCGTGCGTTGGGGATGGCGACCCCATTGGTCCACCGACCACGCCTTGCCAATCAACGCCCGGGTAGAAAAAGTGGCCCACGGCGCGTTCTTCCGGGCGATCTGGCCGCATCGCGCCATCACCCCCATCGACAACTGGTTCGAGTGGGTCTACGAAGGCGGTCCGAACAAACAGCCGTACCTGATCCGGCGCCGCGACCGGGCGCCGATCCTTTGCGCTGCCATTGGCCAATACCCGGCGGGTGGGCGCGAGCCGCGAGCCGATGACGGCTTTGTGATCATCACCGCGGACAGCGTGGGCGGCCTGGTCGACCTGCATGACCGGCGCCCGCTGGTGCTGTCACCGGAACTGGCCCGGGAATGGCTCAACCTGGGGATGCCCAAGGAACGTGCCGAGCAGATGGTGCTGCACGAAGCGGAGCCTGCCGAGGCCTTTGAATGGTTCAAGGTCGACAGTGCCGTGGGCAACGTGCGCAACCACCAACCGGGGTTGATCACGCCCATCGGCAAAGTCCTCAGGGGCGGCGATGAAAAGGGCAATGGCTGACCCGCCCGCGCCTGGCGAGTGACGGGATTCTCGACTAGCCTGTGCGCGGTATGCCCTGCAGCCCTTCTCGTGCACCATCTTGTCTGGGAGACGAAGATGAACCCGATTCAACAGGCCGAGCGGACCTATCGCACCTGGTCCAACCCGATTCTGCTGGAGCTCAAGGAACGCCAGCATCAACTGGCTCCCACCGACCGTCAGGCCCTGCAGAACGTGCTGATAGAGCGCCGACTGCTCGACACCGGCAACCCGACCGGCCCTGACCGGCGCAAATCATGATGTAGCTTCAACTGGCCGGTTCGCGATGGACTGCAGCACGCCGCGGGGATTGAACACGCCCGCGGGTTGCTTGAGGTCCATCGCGAGCCAGCGCGTGTCTAGCGGTTGCCAGTCGGTGCCGTGCGGGGTTTGTAGCCCGGCAACGAGGCGGCAAATGCCAGCGCCTCTTCCCGGGTGGCAAAAGTGCCGATCCGGTCGCGCTGCGTGCAGACCCGCCAGGGGCCGCTGTTGACGCTCACCAGTTCATAACCGTTCATGTGCATTTTATTTAGCATGGGCATACTCATAGCCACCTCCATTGAAGTCGATAAGCCCGCACTCAACTTACACCCGCCGCTTCTCGTCGTGGACACCAACGGGTGAACGGTCGACGCACGAGCCATACCGCTTTGAGAGGACCAGCCCGCCAAGGTGCTGGCCGGCGGACGAACGGTCGGGCAGATGAAAAATTCTTCACCCTGCCCGCCCAGCTGGCCCCTTATAGTCAGCACGCACATCCAAGGAACATTCAGCCCGCATCCCCCCATGCGGGCTTTTTTTGCACGTAAAACGCCCTGGGCGACTTTCCTACAACCCGTTCCACACGCTAGGCTGCGCCTGCATCCCCCTTCCCCGACACAAGGACGTCGACCATGCCCGTGCGCATCGAAGTAACCCAAGACCCGCAACCCGCAGAACGCCAGGCCATTCTCGACCCACTGCGCGCCCACAACATTGCCCATGCCGGTGACGGCCACTATCAGGAAATTGCCTTGCTGGTGCGCGATGAACACAGCGAAGCGATCCTCGGTGGGCTCTACGGGAAAATGTTCTACCAATGG
Organism: Pseudomonas sp. Irchel 3H3; assembly: GCF_900187635.1. NCBI lineage: Bacteria > Pseudomonadati > Pseudomonadota > Gammaproteobacteria > Pseudomonadales > Pseudomonadaceae > Pseudomonas > Pseudomonas sp. Irchel 3H3. Next base: position 117,280 of record NZ_FYEC01000014.1, read on the forward strand.
CTGTTCATCGACCTGCTGTCCGTGCAGGAACAGCTACGTGGCCAGGGCATAGGCGCCCGGCTGATGCACATGGCCGAGCAACTGGCCCGGGACAAAGGCTGCATCGGCATGTACCTCGACACCTTCGAATTCCAGGCGCCTGGGTTCTACAGCAAACTGGGCTTCACCGAAGTCGGACAGATTGTCGACTATCCGCCGGGGAGCAAGCGCTACTTCTTCCAGAAGCGCCTGATCGACTGAGCCTCGCAAGCGCGGTGTGTCACGTACCATAAATGCTGGCTATGCCGGCCTTATCGCGGCATAGGTATCTACACAACTGTGGTGCGACGTTGTGTAGATACCGATACTCATCGTGGGCAAGCCATGCTCCTACAGCGGTAAGCCGTTCAATGCCCACTCGCTTCGGGTCCGGCCTTCGCCGAAAACGGCGGTTTGGCCAGCCATACCAGCAGGATCAAACCGACAAAACCCCAGCCCAGCAGCGTGAAGTAGTCCACGGTGGACAGCATGTAGGCCTGGCTGGTCAGGACCTGGTCGAGCTGGGCGTAAGCCGGGGTGCCGGCGCCCCCCAGGGTATTGAGGGCCTCGCGGGTGGCCGGGTCGAAGGTGCTCAGGTGTTCACTCAGGTAGGCGTGATGCTGGTCGGCCCGGCGGATCCAGATCCAGGTGGTCAGAGAGGCCGCGAAGCTGCCGCCCAGGGTCCGCAGGAAGGTCGCCAGCCCGGCGCCGTCGGCGATCTGCTGGGGTGGCAGGTCCGACATCAGGATACTCAGGGTCGGCATGAAGAACAGCGCCACGCCAATGCCCATGAACAGTTGCACCAGCGCTACGTGCTGGAAGTCCACCTCATTGGTGAACCCGGCGCGCATGAAGCAGCTCAGGCCAATCGCCAGGAACGCCAGTCCGGCCAGCAGGCGCAGGTCGAACTTGTGCGCGTACTTGCCGACAAATGGCGACATCAGCACCGGCAGGATACCGATCGGTGCTACCGCCAGGCCGGCCCAGGTCGCGGTATAGCCCATTTGGGTCTGCAGCCACTGCGGCAGGATCAGGTTGATGCCGAAGAACCCGGCGTAGCCCAAGACCAGCACAATGGTGCCAATGCGAAAGTTGCGATGGGCAAACAGCCGCAGATTGACCACCGGGTGCTTGTCAGTCATTTCCCAGATCACGAACACCGCCAGGGCAATCACCGAAATGGCCGCGCCAATCAGGATGAAATTCGACTCGAACCAGTCCAGGTCATTGCCCTTGTCGAGGATGATCTGCAACGCACCCACGCCGACGATCAGGCTGATCAACCCCACGTAGTCCATCGGCTGGTGACTGGTGACCACAGGACGGGCCTTGAGCTGCTGGCGGACCACCATCACCGCGAAGATCCCGATGGGCACGTTGATGAAAAAGATCCATGGCCAGCTGTAGCTGTCGGTGATCCAGCCCCCGAGGATCGGCCCGGCAATCGGCGCCACCACCGTGACCATCGCCAGCAACGCCAGGGCCATGCCGCGCCTGGCCGGCGGATAGACCGCGATCAGCAAGGTCTGGGTCATCGGGTACAGAGGACCGGCCACCAGCCCTTGCAGCACACGAAAGCCGATCAACTCCGGCATCGAGGTGGAAATACCGCACAGGAACGAGGCCAGCACGAACAGGATGGTCGCCCACAGGAACAACTTGACCTCGCCAAAGCGCCGGCTCAGCCAGCCGGTCAGCGGCAAGGCAATCGCGTTGCTCACGGCAAACGAGGTAATCACCCAGGTGCCCTGCTCCGAGCTCACGCCCAAGTTGCCGGAAATCGTCGGCAACGCCACGTTGGCGATGGTGGTGTCGAGCACCTGCATGAAGGTCGCCAGCGACAGGCCGATGGTCGCGAGCAGCAGGCTGGGCGGGGTGAAAGACGCGTTATTGCTCATCGCGAATCCTTTGAATCGAGGCAGGCGCTGCGCCCTGGAGGCGGCGCAGCGGTCGGATTGGCGAAATCAGCGTTGAGCAGTTTTACTCGCCACTGAACTGTTGTCGTGGATCAGGCGACTGATCAGCGCGTCGGCGTCGGCCAACTGGCGCTCATAGATGGAAGTACTGAACGAAGCCTTTTGCGGCGGTTGCTGCGCCAGCACCGGACCGCTCTGGTCGCGCAGGTCGACCTTGACCAGGGTCGACAGGCCGACGCGCAACGGATGCTTGGCCAGTTGCTCGGCGTTGATGTGGATGCGTACCGGCACTCGCTGCACGATCTTGATCCAGTTACCGGTGGCGTTCTGCGCCGGCAACAAGGCAAACGCACTGCCGGTGCCTGCACCGAGGCTGTCGATGGTGCCGCTGTACTTCACATCGCTGCCATAGAGGTCGGCTTCGATGTCCACCGCTTGGCCGATGCGCATGTCGCGCAGCTGGGTTTCCTTGAAATTGGCGTCGATCCACAACTGGTCGAGGGGGATCACCGCCATCAAGGCCGTGCCCGGCTGCACCCGTTGCCCCAGTTGCACGGTGCGCTTGGCCACGTAGCCGGTGACCGGGGCGATCAGGGTGCTGCGGGCCTTCGTCAGGTAGGCCTGGCGCAATTGCGCAGCAGCCGCCTGCACGTCCGGATGGGAGGACACCACGGTGTCGTCCACCAGTGCGCTGCTGGTCTGGAATTGTTGCTGGGCATTGGCCAGGGCGTTTTGCGCCGAGGTCAGGTCATCCCGGGCATGGGACAGTTCTTCCTGGGAAATCGCCCCGCCGGCGGCGAGACTTTTGCGTCGGCTGTAGTTTTCCTGGGCCTTCTGCACTTCCGCCTTCTGCGCATTGACCTGGGCTTTCATGCCATCGACATTGCTGTACAGGCCACGAACCTGGCGCACCGTGCGTGCCAGGTTGGCCTGGGCACTTTGCAGGCCGACTTCGGCGTCGTTGGGGTCGAAGTTGACGAGCACCTGGCCTTCCTGGACCAGGTCGCCGTCGTCCGCGCCAATGCTGACCACGGTGCCGGTGACCAGCGGGGTAATTGCCACCACGTTGCCGTTCACATAGGCGTCATCGGTGCTTTCGTTCCAGCGCCCGTAGAGGTGATGCCAGCCCCAGACGCCGAGGCAGCCCAGGACCACCAGCAGTGTCAGCACCAGCAGCATGAACTTGCGTTTACCGGGATTGCCCGTGTCTTGGGCGGTTTCAGGAGTCGGGGTGTTCTGCACGTTGGCCATGACGAGTACCTTGAATTATTGATTGCGCGTGGCAGGCGCCGGGGATGGGCGGGCCGCAGCCAGGCTGTCGCCATGAAAGCCGCCGCCCAGGGCCTGCATCAGTTGGATCGACAGATCGATCTGTTCGGCATTGAGGTTCGCCAACTGACGCTCGGCGCCGAGCAGTTGCTGCTCGATGCTGAGCACGTCCAGGTAGTTGCCGACGCCGGAGCCATAGCGCTCCAGCACGGTGTTGTAGGAGTCCTGGGCAATGTCGGTGGCGTGTTGCTGGGCGACGATCTGCCGACCGACGTCACGCAACTGGGACAGGCTGTCGCTGACTTCCCCCAGCGCCTTGACCAGGCTCTTGTTGTACTGCGCCACCGCCAGGTCGTAGTCGGCATCCTTGGCATCGAGGTCGGCGCGCAGGCGACCACCGTCGAAAATCGGCAGGGAAATCGTCGGGGCGACGTTGAAGAAGCGGCTGGTCGAACCAAACATCGCGTTGCCCAGCAACGACTCGACCCCGGCCGCGGCGCTCAGGTTGAGGTTGGGGTAGAAAGTGGTCTTGCCGGCATCAATACTCTTGCTCGCCGCCTCGACTCGCCAGCGCGCCGCGACCAGGTCCGGGCGGCGGCCCAGCAGTTCGGCGGGCAACACCGAGGGCAAGGCCACGGCGCTGGCTTGCAGAATGTGCGGCCGGGTGATTTCGTTACCCCGATCCGGGCCTTTGCCGAGCAACACTGCGAGGGCGATTTTGGCGCTCTGCAGGTTTTTCTCGGCATCGATCAGAGAAGCCTCGGAGCTCGCCTCCAGGCTTTGGTTCTGCTGGTACTGATACTGGCTGTCGATGCCGGCGCTGAGGCGCCGCTGGCTCAGGGTCAGCAATTGCCGGGTGCGCTTGAGGTCTTCAGTGGCCAGGTCGTGGACGATATGGGCCTGGCCCAGGTCGCTGTAGGCGCGAGCAACGTCAGCGGCCAGGGTCAACTGAGCCGCCTGGCGATCGATCTCGGCGGCCCGGGCCTGGCCCAACGCAGCTTCCCAGGCATCACGCTGGCCGCCCCACAGATCGAAGGTGTAATTGAAGGTCGCGCCGAGGCTGCGCATGGTGTCGTAGGAGTCACCCTGCAAGGTCGGGTCCTGATACTGGGCCAACCGCTCGCGGCGGATACCGGCGCTGGCATCCAGGGTCGGCATGCGCGCAGCATTCGCCGCACCGGCAGCGGCACTGGCCTGATGGGCCCGGGCGCTGGCGATCTGCATGTCCGGGCTGTCACGCAGGGCTTCGCGGATCAACCCGTCCAGTTGCGGATCGCCCAGGCTCTGCCACCAGTCGTTTTTCGGCCATGCCGCCGCCGACAGCGTCACACCGTTGAGGGATTGCCCGGCCTGCAGGGCTTTTGCATCAAGGCTCACACCTTCGGTGGTCAGGCCGCTGTAGTTGGCACACCCGGCCAGGCTCATGGCCATCAGCACCAGGGCCAGTCGGGAACCCAGGGTTTTATCGCTCATTGGTCACCTACCCGCAGCACGGTGATGGGATCACCGGCGGCCAGCAAAATTTTCTTGAGGATGGCTTCCAGGGTCTGCAACTCCTCGGAGTCGAGGGCGCCGGCCAACTGGTTCATCGCGTTGACGCCAATGCCCGGCAACTTGTCGGCCAGCACCTGGCCTTCCTCGGTCAGGCCCAGGCGCACCAGGCGCCGGTCATCTGCACAGCGTTGGCGGACCAGCAGGCCTTTGTGCTCCAGACGGTCGAGCATGCGAGTCATCGAACCGCTATCCAGGGACAGATGGCGGCACAGCTCGGCCGGGGTGTCGACGCCGTACTGGGCCATGATGATCAACACCTTGAACTGCGCGGCAGTAATGCCGTGGGGTTCCATGTGGGTGTCGATGATCCGATCCTTGAGCAAGGCGGCGCGCCCCAGCAGGAGACCGAGGTGGCAATTGCGAAAGTTTTCCGGGGAAAAATGTTTCATCTGACGACCTATTGGCTGCCTAGGCAGTGAATATGTGTCGAGATATTACTGCCTAGGCAGTGAATGTCAAAGGAAATCGTTAGCAAGCTTTGCAATTTATAAAATAGGCAGTCGCCGGACCGCTATCGCGAACAAGCGAAGCGCCGCCCGGCTCTCCCACAGGGAATACGACACCAGAAAAAGCCAGGCCGACTTTGACGCTTGACCCACCTGCACCGTCGGCAGGATGAGTGAAGGTTTAAATAAGGGAAATCGGTGCGTTGGAGGGCGGCGGGGATTGGGGGCATACCAGAGATCTGCTGTGTGGCAGAGATCATCGCGAGCAAGCTCGCTCCTACAGTAGAGATTCGCACACCAGAAAAAGCAGGCCGGCCGGTAGGCCGCCTCGTCCGCTCTTACCACTCAGGCCGACTGTCAGGTCGCCGTGCTCTTGCTTTTGATCTTGATCCACCCGCCCCTTCGGCAGGCTGAGCGAAGGTGTCCATCCGGGGGGGAGGCGCGTAGCGCCGTGCGGCGGAGCCGCATGCATCGAGAGGAGGTGCAGCGAAGCAAACCGGAGGCGATGCCCCCGGATGGATACCGTAGCGAAGGTACCCCGAGCCTTAGCGAGGGGCCGAACGCTGGGGCAAGACTTTTTGGGTACTTTTGTGTCGTTTGACAAAAGTGCCTCGCCGTAAGGGCGAAACCTTAAGCCGCCATTACCGCAGCAACGGATATACCCACAAGACCAAGACCAAGACCAAGACCAAGACCAAGACCAAACGGATAGCAGCTCCTTTCAGCTCAACAAAGCCGAGCCCTCAGAAATCCCGCTTATAGAAGATGTCCAACGAACTGGCGATCCCGCTGGCGGCTTCCAGATAGACCTTTTTGCTCAGCTTGTAGCGCAAGGCAATGGTGTTGGCCGGCTCAAACACACCAACGCCATAACGCAGGCTGAGCTTCTCGGTAATGTCACCACTGGCGACCACACTGGTGGCGGTGCCGCTGCCCTCGGTGTCGAGCTGGAAATCGTCGATGCCGAGGTTCTTCGCCAAGCTCCCGGTGAGGTCCGAGCTGCCCATCAACCCCAGGCCCAGCGCCGCTTGCGCAAGCATGTTGTTGTCTTCACCGTTGGTGCTCAGCGGACGGCCGAGCACCAGGTAGGACAATGCTTGCTCCTGGCTCATCGCCGGCTCCGAGAAAATCTGCGTAGTCGGCTGCTCGGCGCTGCCGCTCAGGCGGATACCGGCAATGATGTCGTCGGTCTGGCGAATCGCTTCGATGTCCAGGTACGGCTGGTCAATGGGCCCGGCGAACAGCAGCCGTGCACGGCGTACAGTCAGGCGCTGGCCGTAGGCGCGGTAACGCCCGTCGTTGAGCCACAATTCGCCCCGGGTGTCGAGGTTGTCGCCGATATGCACGTGCCCCTTGAGGTTGGCGGTCAGGCCAAAACCGGCAAAGCTGAGCCGGTCTTCGCCGACTATCACTTCGACATCCATGGCCATGGCCATAGGTGCCTTGCCCTCTTCCGTCTGGTGCCCGACGATCACCGTGTCATCGGAGACCTTGACCGTCGATGGCGGCAACTCGCGCACTGTGATCTCGCCCTTGGGCACCAGCACCTTGCCGGTGATCGCCAGCTTGTCGTCCTTGATCGAGATCTTCAGGTCCGGCGCCACTTCCAGGGCCGCGTAGGGTTCGACGCTCACCGGCAGTTGGCTGCCCCGCAGGCTGAGGTCGACCACCAGGGCCTGCCCCCAGTCCACCTGTCCCGTGAGGCTGCCCTGCCCGCTCTTGCCGCTTTTCCAGCCGCCATTGAGTTGCACGCTTTCGCCGGCAATCTGCGCCTGCAACTGCAGGGCCTCGAACCGCGTCGGCAGTTGTGGCCCGGAAATCTCACCCTCGCTCAAGGTCAGGTTACCGTTGACCTTGGGCGCCAATAGCCCGCCGGACAAGGTACCGCTGCCGTTCAGGCGGCCGGCCAGTTTCTCGACCATTGGCACAAACGGCCGCGCCACCGAGAGGTCCAGCCCACTGAGGCGGAACGAGCCGCTCAGGGGTTTGTTTTTAGGCAGCGGGTTGATCTGCGCCTGCACCATCAGCTCACCCAGTTTGCCGCCGACAAAATTCAGTTGGGTGTCGATACGCTTGGGGTTGAGGGTGCTGGTGAGTTTCAGTGTCTGGTAAGGGAAATCCAGCCACTGGTCCTTTTCCTTCATGCGCAAGGTGCCGCCGCTCGCGTCCACCAGCACCTGGCCTTTCGGCCCGCTGGCCGGCAGGTCCAGTTGCACGTCGGCGTTGAGCTTGCCCTGCCAGGCGAAATCCTTGGGCAGCCATTGCGCCAGGCTGTCGATGGGGAATTGCTTGAGGTGATAACGCAGTTTCGGCTCGGGCATCAGGCGCTGATCCTCGCCACACAAACTGGCGGGGCCAGACGTCCAGCAGTGGGCGCCGAAGGTCAGCTTGCCATCGGCCAGGCGTTCGATTTTCGCCGGACCCTGCAGTTGCCAGTCCTGGCCGCCGGCCTGAATGTCGCCGCTGGCCAGGCGTCCACGCCAGTTGCCTTGGTCCAGGTTGCCGTCCAGGCCCAGTGCCAGTTTCAGCAATGGGCCTTGCAGGTCCAGTTGCAGCTTCTGCTGCTTGAGGGTGCCCGTGCCAGTGGCCGTCAGGGTGCCCAGTGAGTTGTCGCCGACCGTTATGCCGCTGCCCTTGAGGTCGATCTGCGCCCGCTGTGCGCTGTCGAGAGTGGCGTCGAGGTTGAGGCTTTTCAGGCGATTGTCGTCCAGGGCCAACTGCACACCCTGCAGGGCGAGCTTGCCCTGGGGCGCCTGCAATGTGCCTGCGACGTCGAGCCGGCCATTGAGCTGACCGCGTAACTGCGGCCACAGCTGGCCCAAACGCGGGGCCTTGATATCGAGTTGGCCGCTGAGTGTTTGCTGCAGGCTGGCGCTGCCATCGATGCGGTTCTCGCCCAGGCGGATCTGCAAGGCACTGAGGTTCCAGCGCTCGCCCGCGCCGTCGGCCTTGGCTTGCAACACCGCCGGCTGGCCACGCAGCTTGCCCTTGAGGTCAAGGTCGGCATTCAGGCTCAGTTGTTCATTGCGCATCTCGCCCTTGCTGCGCAAAGGCCCGGCCAGGGTGCCCGGCAGCTCCGCCAGCCAGTACGCCGGGTTGAGCGCCGACAGGTCAAGCGCGGTGTCCCAGGCGATGCCGTCGGCAAACTTCAGGTTCAAATGCCCGGCGGCCTTGCCCTGCCCTGCGACCAATTGCAGTTGCGGCAGGAAGATTTGCGTCAGGTCGCCACTGAACGGGCTGCTCAGGCTGAAGGCCCCGGCCGGACCGTCCAGCGCCGCCTTGAAGTTGCCCAGGTAGTTACCGTCGCGGTACGCCACCTCACCGTTGAAGCTGCGCAGCGCCACCTCAGGCTCGTCGATCAGCGGATACAAACGGTGCCAGGGGAAATCCAGCCAGTCGATCTTCGCCTCGGCGACCAGGCCCTCGGACCAATCGACCTGGCCGGTCAGCTTGAGGCTTTGCTGATCGTTGGCGTTGAGATCCAGCCCGGAGATCTGTGCACCCTTGGCGTCGACCTTGCCTTGCAGCAGCAGGGCCACCGGTCCGTCCTCGGCCGGCAAGCTGGCCTTGCCCAGTAGTTGATAGCCGTTCTTCAGGTCACCGCTACCGCTGAGCTCAAGCTGATTGAGTTGCAGGGTGTCCGGCAGGTCGGCACTGGCCTTGAAACCATCGGCGGTAATGCGCACCTTGGCCGGCAGGTTGTCGGCCAGCGGCTGCAGCTCGCCGGTCAGACGGCCCTGCAGGTAACCGCTGCTGTCGGCCTCGAGGTTGAGGGTTTGCAGCAGGTTGCCATTGACCTTCAGCGTCAGAGCCAAGGGCGTGTTGCCGGGCATCGGCATAGTCAAATTGCCGCTGGCACTCAGCGGCCAGTTGCCGGTCGGTTGCAGCAGCCCGGTCAGTTCCAGGTGCAGGTCATCGCGCTGCAGACGCAACGCGTCGATCTGCAACCCTTGCGCCGTCCAGTACGCTACCAGTTGCAGGTCCTTGAGTTGCTCGCTGCCGTCCAGCAGCAGGCTGCCGATTCGCACCTCGCCCAGCTCGATCGCCAGCGGCAGTTTCAACTCCGGCAAGCTGATCGGCCCGCTGCTCGGCTCGGTACTCGGCGCAAACTGCAGGACCACCTGCTCGGCGTGCAATTGCTCGATGCACAGGGTCATGCGCGTCAGGCACAACGGCGACCAGGCCAGCAGTGGCTTGATCAGCTCAACTCGGTCCTGGCCCTGCTGCCACAGCACATGATCGGCACTCCACTGGCCGGCCAGGCGGCCCTGGAAATTCTCCACGGTCAAACCCGGCACCTGACTCAGTGCCCAGCGGCTGCCGGCCTGGGTTCCCAACAGGCTCACCACCGCCAGCAGCACCAAGACCACCAGTGACAGCAATGCCAGCAACGCTATTTTCAAACCACGCTTCACAGCTCAGGCCCCATGGAAAAGTGCAGACGAATACCGCCGGGGTCATCCAGCGCATGGGCCAGGTCGAGACGGATCGGGCCGACTGGCGAAACCCAGCGCACACCCATGCCGACCCCAGTCTTGAGGTTCGGCAGTTCGAAGTCGTTGAACGAGTTGCCTTGGTCGACGAAGGTTGCGACTCGCCATTTTTCGGCAACCGAGTATTGGTATTCCAGGCTGCCGGAGACCATGTAGCGTCCGCCTACGCGGTCGCCGTCGGAGTTTTCCGGCGACAGGCTCTGGTAGTCATAACCGCGCACGCTCTGGTCGCCACCGGCAAAGAAGCGCAGCGATGGCGGAATCGATTTGTAGCCATTGGTGGCCGAACCCCCGATCTGTGCACGCGCGAGGAATCGGTGGTTGTCCAGCACCGTGGTCAGGCCCTTGGCCAGGGCGGTGCCGTATAACAGGTTGTTGTCCGAGCCCAGCCCTTCCTTGGCCACCTTGCTGTCAAATTGCAGGCGATAACCGTTGTGCGGATCGATCCGGTTGTCACTGCGCAGGTAGGAGTAACTCACGCCCGGCATCAACAGGTTACTGATCCCCGAGTCATCGCCCAGGCGATACTCCTCGTGCTGCCATTTCAACGAGATCACCCGTTGCCAGCCGCTGGGCAGCTTGCTGTGCCATTCCGGCCCCAGGGTCAGCAGTTTGCTCAAGCTGTCGGTGTTGGCCAGTTCTTCATTTTGATAGCCCCCGGCAAACCGCAACTTGTCGGTCAACGGCGGGTCCAACGGCACGTCGTACCACAGGCCGACGTTCTGCCGTGGCGCCGAGAGCTCGGCCTCCCAGCCATAGCTGTGGCCTTCGGGATTGACCCAGTGGCGTGTCCAGTTGGCCTTGGCTCGCGGCCCGACGTCCGTCGAATAACCCAGGCCCAGGCCCATGGTCCGGGGTTTACGGGTGTCGAGGGTGACGGCCACGGGAATTACATCGTTGGCGGCAGTGGTCGGCGCGGCATCCACCCGCACGGACTCGAAATAGCCCGACGATTGCAGGGCCTGGTTAAGCTCGGCGATCAACTCGGAATCATAAGGCGCGCCACTTTTGAACGGCACCATGCGTTGCAGCAGGTCCTCGTCGAAGGGCGTATCGCCGGCAAAGCTGACCTTGCCCAGCGCATAACGCGGGCCGCTGTCATAGACCAGGTCGATGTCGGCAACACCGGCCCGAGGGTCGACGGAGAGCTTCTGGCTGGTAAAGCGACCACTGAAAAAGCCGAAGCGCGAGGCCTGGTTCTGGATCAGCCGCTTGGCGTCTTCATAGTGGCCGTGATTGAGCACGGCGCCGGGCTTGAGCACGTCGCTCTGGGGCACACGAAAGGACTTGAGGGTCGCGGCCGGCCCCAGGATCTGGATAGTCACGTAGCGCAGGCGTACCGGCTCGCCGGGGTCGATATTCAACACCAGTCGGGGTGACTTGCCGTCTTTGACTTCGCTTTCGATTTGCGGCTGGTAGTAACCCAAGGCCTGGGCGGCCTTGCGCGCCTGCTCCTCGGCACCGCGACTGAAGCGCAACAGGGCTTCTTCATCGCGTTCGCCGAGATCGCCGATATAGCCTTCGATGTTGGCCTTCAGCTCGTCATTGGACGGTTTGATCCTGACGTCCAATTCACTTTGCGCCAGGGCCGCTGCGCTGCTGATCAGCATGAGCACGCCACTGGTAAATCTTCCTGGAAACTTCATAGGCGCGGATGCTATCACGAGCTTGGGAGCGTGATAGAGCGAACATTCTGAACAAAAGTTCGACCTTAGGCTGTTGCGCTATGTAACACCTGCGGATTGGCGTGGAAAAACACGTGCTCAAGTACAGGCCCTACCGCCACCTCGCCAATCTCCTCATACCCCTGACGCTTATAGAACTCCAGATAACGCGGATTCCCGGTGTCGAGCACCACCCCCTGGGAATGCTCGTCTACCGCGCACCAATTGTGCACCGCTTGCAACAGTTGCTCGCCGAAATGCTGGCCCTGGAATTGCGGATGAATCCCCAGCAACGGCAGCACGTGCACCGAGTCCGATGGCACGCAGGCAGCCACGGCCGCGTGATAGTCCAGATAGCGCCGGGTGCAGCGAAAACCCGTGCTGAGCACCATGCGCAGGCGCCAGGCCCAGCTTTCGGTAATGCCCAGGCGCCGCTGCGGCGGCGCGATCAGCGCGATGCCGATCAAGCGGTCATTGACCAGCAGGCCGATGGCGGGCAGATCCTGGAGAAAATGCTGCTTGACCAGTTCGCGCACCGTCGCCCGTACCCGCTGCTCATAGCCGGGGCGCTCGGCCTCAAACAGAAACTTGAAGGTGGGTTCGTGGCGATAGGCCTGGTACAGCAATGAGCGCGCTTCACGCGAGTAGCCGCTGTCGAGCCGATGGATGTCCGCGATGGCGGTCGATGTTTCAGGCATGAGGTTTATCTCCCCTTGGCGCGGCGCAAATGACCCCGCTCTTGTAAGTACGAGCCCGGCACTGCTGTGATCGTTCCCACGCCCACAGACATTAGCAGCGCATAGGAACTACTGCCACGCTGGCTCCGATCCTACATGTCAGCTAGCATCGCAGTTTTGCCAGGACTGCCGACCATGAAGATCGTCTCGTTCAACATCAACGGCCTGCGCGCCCGCCCCCATCAATTGGCGGCACTGATCGAGAAGCACCAGCCAGACGTCATCGGCCTGCAGGAAACCAAGGTCCACGACGACCAGTTCCCTCTCGCCGAAGTCCAGGCGCTGGGCTACCACGTGTATTACCACGGGCAGAAAGGTCACTACGGCGTCGCCATGCTCTCGCGCCAGGAACCACTGGCGATCCACAAGGGGTTTGCCAGCGATGAAGAAGACGCCCAGCGCCGCTTCATCTGGGGCACCTTCGCCGACGCCAACGGGACGCCGGTGACCATCATGAACGGCTATTTCCCACAGGGTGAAAGCCGCGACCACCCCACCAAGTTCCCGGCCAAGGCGCGGTTCTACAGTGACCTGCAAAACCTGTTGGAAACTCAGTTCAGCAACGACCAGGCGCTGGTGGTGATGGGCGATGTCAACATCTCCCCAGAGGACTGCGACATCGGCATCGGCCCGGACAACATGAAGCGCTGGCTGAAGACCGGCAAGTGCAGCTTCCTGCCGGAGGAACGCGAGTGGATGGCCCGCCTGAAAAACTGGGGCCTGGTGGACAGCTTCCGCCACCTCAACCCGGACGTTGCCGACCGCTTCAGCTGGTTCGACTACCGCAGTCGCGGCTTCGAGGATGAGCCCAAGCGTGGCCTGCGCATCGACTTGATCATGGCGTCCCAAGGCTTGCTGCCACGAATCAAGGCCGCCGGTGTCGACTACGACCTGCGCGGCATGGAAAAACCTTCGGACCATGCGCCGATCTGGCTGGAGCTGAGCTAAGCCGCTGCCTGTCACATCTGCGTAACCTGAATGTCTTAATGTCCCGGCACCTCCCCTGCCCGCCAAAGGTGCCGGCTCCATGTTGCGTGCCCTGTTGCCGCTGCTGTTATGCAGCCTGATGTCCCCGTCGGCCTTCGCCACCGCATTGCCGCTGCCCGGTAACGGCGTGGTGTTGCGTATCCAGGGTTCCAACACCATTGGGGCGGCGCTGGGGCCGGCACTGGCCAAGGGGTTGATGGAAGAACAAGGTTTGCTCAAGGTGCACAGCGAACCCCGTGACAACCCCAACGAACAGCGGCTGGTGGGCCAGACGGCCCAAGGGCAACGGGTGATTATCGAGATCGCCGCCCACGGCTCCAGCACCGGTTTCCTCGCCCTGCACAGCACCAGCGCCGATCTGGCGGCCTCTTCGCGCCCAATCAAGGACAGCGAACTGGTGGCACTGGAAGGCCTTGGCGACTTGAAAAGCCCTACGGCCGAACAAGTGATCGCCATCGACGGCCTGGCCATTATCCTGCACCCGCACAACCCGTTGAACCAGTTGAACACCGAGCAACTGGCGCGGATTTTCAGCGGTGAGGTTCGCACCTGGGAAGAACTCGGCGGCGTCGGCGGACCGATTCATCTCTACGCGCGCGATGATCAGTCGGGCACCTACGATACCTTCAAGGACCTGGTACTCAGTGGCCGCGGTAAAACCCTTGCCCGCTCGGCAAGCCGCTTCGAATCCAGTGAACAGTTGTCCGACGCCGTCAGTCAGGACCGCCAGGGCATTGGTTTCATCGGCCTGCCCTACGTGCGCCAGGCCAAGGCGGTGGCGATCGTCGACGGTGCCTCGCAGCCCATGCTGCCACTCACCAGCCTGATCGCCACCGAGGACTATCCACTGTCGCGGCGGCTGTACTTCTATGTGCCGCCGACCGCGCACAATCCCTGGGCCACCGCACTGATAGGTTTTACCCAAAGCCGCCAGGGCCAGGCGCTGGTGGCTGCCAACGGGTTTGTCGCGCAGACCGTGCACGCCATGGATGTCACGGCCAGCCGGCAGATGCCCGAGGGTTATCAGGCGCTGGCTGCCAAGGCGCAACGGCTGACGGTCAACTTTCGTTTCGAGGAAGGCAGCGCCAGCCTCGACAACAAGGCACGCCAGGACCTGTCCCGGGTACTCGACTACCTCAAGCAGCACGGCAAGCTCGACAGACAGGTAAGCCTGGTGGGATTCGGTGACGCCAAGACCGATCCGGAACGCGCCGCCCTGCTCTCGAAACTGCGGGCCATGGCGGTGCGCCGTGAACTGGTGAAAAACGGCGTGGTGCTGCGTGACATTCGCGGTTTTGGTGCGCAGATGCCGGTGGCCGCCAACAGTGACGACGAAGGCCGGATCAAGAATCGCCGGGTCGAGGTCTGGGTCTACTGACGCGTTGGCCGGTGTACGGCAGCTAGTCGGGCTGGCGGATCAGGTAGGTGTCCATGATCCAGCCGTTGGCTTCTCGCGCCGCCTGCCTGACCTGCTCGATCTGGTCGGCGACGTCCTTGAGTTTACCGGCGATGAGGATTTCATCCGCGGTGCCCAGGTAGGCGCCCCAGTAGATTTGCTGCTCCTGATCCGCCACCTGCTGGTAGGCATCTTGCGCGTCCAGCATCACCACCAGACTGTCGGCCGCACTCACCTGCCCCGCTGCCAGGCGTCGCCCGGTGGTGATCTCGACGGCGCCGCCGATGCGGTTCAACGCCACTTTGTGCCGCGCCGCCAGGGCCTGGACGCTGCTGATACCAGGGATCACCTCGTAGTCAAAGGTGCAGCGACCAGCGTCGAGAATAGCCTGAAGGATACGCAGGGTGCTGTCGTACAAACCCGGATCCCCCCACACCAGAAATGCCGCGCATTCATCGTCGGCCATTTGCTCGTTGATCAGCCGCTCGAAGGTCTGCTGCTTGTCGCGATTGAGCGCCTGCACACTGGCGCTGTAGTCGAGAGCATCAGGCCTGCGTTGTGGACTGTGGGCCTCGACGAAACGGTAACCCGGCTGACTGATATAGCGGGCACAGATTTCCCGCCGCAGGTCGATCAAGCTGTCCTTGCTCGGGCCCTTGTCCATCAGGAAAAACACATCGACCCGGTTCAATGCCTTGACCGCTTGCATCGTGATGTAGTCAGGGTCGCCGGCACCAATGCCGATCACCAGGAGCTGCTTCATGCCAGGGGTTCCTCGACGGGCGCGCCACTGTCCATCAGGCGCAGGCGCCAGCGGCCGTTGAAGCGCAGTTCGGTGGCGGACAAGGGTTCGACATCAATCATCTGGAAGGCGCTGGGCGAGCACTGCAGCACATGAATCATGGCTGCACGAATCACCCACGGGTGAGTCACGGCCAGGTAATGCCCGGGGTGACTGCCCAGGCTGTCGAGCCAGCACCCAACCCGCTGGATCAGTTGCACGACTGACTCACCGCCATGGGGTGCCGAATGCGGATCGTCGAGCCAGGCCTGCAGCGCCAGTGGCTCGTGTTGTTGCAGGTGGTCGATGGACAAGCCGCGCCAACGACCGAAATCACAGTCATCCAACGCCGGCACATGGCGCAGGTCATTGCCGAACAACGCAGCGGTCTGCCGCACGCGCGTTTCGCCACCGACGAGTAATAGCGGGGGCCGCTTGAAGGCGCCAGCGCGACTGCCGCGGGCCGCCTGCCAGTCCATTTCCAATGGCTCGTCCAGGGGCAATCGCGCCCGCTTCTGGGCGACGGTGCGGGCGTGGCAAATCAAGGTCAAACGGGTTACCGACACGCAGGTTCACTCGCAGGCTGTGACAGGAAAAACTCGCCGAACGGCTAGCATAATGCTGCGTCACCTGGGGATGATCAACTAGTATGGCCCGCGGTCGACGGAGGTTGACCCAGCGCACTTGCAACGCGTGGAACCCGACAGTGATCGTCAAGCCTGGCCAGCGTGGCCCGGTCGTTCTGATACAGGAGTTTATCCATGCTGGTCCTACGCCCAGTCGAGCCATCCGATCTGCCCCAGTTACAGCAACTGGCGCGAGAGAGCCTGGTAGGGGTCACGTCCTTGCCGGACGACAGCCACTGCCTGCTGCAGAAAATCCGCGACTCCCAGCGCTCGTTTGCCAGCCCGGTACAGAGCAATGGCCGGGAGAACTACTGCTTTGCCCTGCACGACCTGGAGCACCAGCGTTTGCTCGGCTGCGCGGAAATCGTCGCCACCGCCGGCTACCAGCAACCGTTCTACAGCCTGCGCAACCGCCCCTTCATCAGCGCGTCCCGGGAACTGAACGTACACCATGGCGTACCGGCGCTGTCGTTGTGCCAGGACCTCAGCCCCCACACCCTGCTGCGCGGCCTGCACATCGACGCAGAACTGCAGCACACGGCTTTCTGCGAACTACTCTCGCGAGCCCGGCTGATGTTCATTGCCGCGCATCCCCAACGGTTTGCCGAAGCGGTGATTACCGAGATCGTCGGCTACAGCGACGCGGCGGGCGAGTCACCCTTCTGGAATGCCCTGGGCAAGCACTTTTTCAACCTGTCCTACGTCGAGGCCGAACGCCTCTGTGGGCTGCAGGACCGCAGTTTTCTCGCCGAGCTGATGCCCCATTATCCGATTTATGTACCGATGCTCACGCCAGACGCCCAGGCATGCATTGGCCGGGTCCATCCCGCGGGCCAGGAAGCCTTCGACATCCTCGAGCGCGAAGGCTTCGAAACCAACAGCTACGTCGACCTGTTCGACGCCGGCCCGACGCTGTTTGCACGCACCCCCAGCATCCGCTCGATTGCCCACAGCCGCACGGCGACCGCCCGCCGAGGCACCGCGCACGCGGGCCAGACCACCTACCTGATCTGCAATGACGCCGTGGATGACTTTCGCGCGATGGTGGTCGAACTGGACTGGAGCGCCGACGAGCCGGTGACCCTCGACCCCGCCACCCTGGCGGCCTTGCATCTGACTGACGGCAGCCCGCTGCGATTGGTCGCCCTATGAGGCCGGTGTTGAGTGGCCAGGGAACCGGCCGATGATCGTGCGCCCGGTACACAGCGGCGACCTGCCGGCCGTGCTGGCCTTGGCACAATGCGCAGGCCCGGGGTTCACCACCCTGCCGGCCAACGAAGAGCGCCTGGCCCACCGGATCCGCTGGGCCCAACGGACCTTTGCCAGTCAGGTTGAACGGGCGGACGCCGACTACCTGTTCGTGCTCGAGGACGACGACCAGCAAGTGCTCGGGGTCAGCGCGCTGGGCGGCGCCGTAGGCCTGCGCGAGCCCTGGTACAACTACCGTGTCGGGCTGACAGTCAATCGGTCCGCCAGCCTGGGCATCGAACAACAGTTACCGACGCTGTTTCTCAACAATGACATGACTGGCCAATCGGAGGTCTGCTCGTTGTTCCTGCACCCGGCGCATCGACTGGGCCACAACGGCCGACTGCTGTCGCTCGCACGCCTGCTGTTTGTCGCCGAGTATCCACAGTTGTTCGGCGACAAACTGATTGCCGAGTTACGTGGCAGCGCCGACGCGCAAGGGTGTTCACCGTTCTGGGACAGCCTGGGTCGACACTTTTTTCGACAAGACTTCCGGCATGCCGATCATCTGTCGGGGCTGGGCAACAAAACGTTGATCGCCGAGTTGATCCCGCGTCAGCCGCTGTACACCTGCCTGCTCACCGAACAGGCCCGGGACGTCATCGGCAAGGCCCATGAAAACGCCGAGCCGGCCCGCAGGATCCTGGATGCCGAGGGGTTCGTCCATCAGGGTTATGTCGACATCTTTGATGCGGGACCGGTGATCGAAGCCCCGGTCGGGACTATCCGCGCGGTGCGCGATAGCCAGCCGCTGAGCCTGTTGATCGGTTCACCTGATGACCAGGCGCCGGTGTGGCTGATCCACAACCGCCGCCTGGAAAACTGCCGCATCACCGTCGCCCGCGCACAGCGTGATGGCAGTAACCTGATAGTGGATCGGCCGACCGCCCGCCGCCTGCAATTGCAACCGGGCAACCTGGTGCGCGCAGTAGCCCTCTACGCCGAACAGCAACAGACTGCAGCGGCGGGCCTTTCAAGGGCAGCAGGTTTATCCCAGAAGCACACGCCATCGTCGACGAGCATTGCGCTACAGTGACGCTCACCAAAAAGGAGCCCGTATGGGATTTTCAACGGAAGAAAAACAAACACTGTTAAGCGTCAAGGGGGTCGGCCCGACGGTGGTCCAGCGCCTTGAACAACTGGGGTTCACCACCTTGCTGCAACTGAGCCAGGCCAATGCCCGCGAGATCGTGGTCCAGGCGTCGGCAGTGGTCGGCTCCACCTGCTGGAAGAACAGCCCGCAGGCACGTGCCGCGATTGAGGCGGCGATCGCCAAGGCACGACAAACCAGTGATGCAAGCCAGGCCTGAGTGCTGGCAGATTGACAACAAAAAGCCCGCATCTGGCGGGCTTTTTGTCTATGGGGTCAAATCCTTTTGTCCGTTCAATCTGCACCTGCGAATGTCAGAATTTCGTGAAAAAAAGCCCCCGTGCAGGAAAAAATGACAGACGGCCCTCCCTCCTCACCACCGCTCGCCGATGCCTCGTATCAGGGCTTGCGGCAACTGCGGCTCAGCCTCATCCACCACGGCCTTGGCCAACGGATCATGCACTTGCAGTAGCGGCTTGCGGCCATCACCCCCCGGGCAGCTGCTGAGTCCCAGGGGGTTGACCCAAGTCGTTGGATTCACTGTGTACTGATAGGCGTTGAGGCCAGCCGCCAGGCGGTTCGGGGCCGGTGTCAGGTAACGCCCCAGATGCGGGCAGTAGTAGCGATGGCGGTTGTAGTGCAAGCCCGTTTCCTCGTCGCAGTACTGCCCCTGGAAACGCAGCGGCTGCTCCACAGGCTCGTGGCCCAAATGCTCAAGACCGACTATTTGGCCGCCGGCCTGATAGGTCGCCGCCCAGACGATTTCGCCATGGCTGTCCGTCAATTCCTGGGGGGTGCCGAGATGATCGAGCTGATAGTAGAACCGGCGGCTATCGCCTGCAGCGCCTCTCTCGACCAGGGCCAACGGGCGGAAAGTGTCGGGTTCATAAAGATAGTGACGTTGATGATCGCCGCTGATTTCGCCAACCAGCCGTTGCCCTTGCCAGACGAACTCGGTGGTACTGCCATCGACAGTCTTGGCACTGCGCCGGCCAAAAGGGTCATAGCGGTAGCTGGCCCGGCTGCCATTGGGCAGGAGCACCGCGCTCAAGCGATGCTGGCAGTCATAGTGGTAATGGGTCACCTGCGCAGGTTGACCGTCCCGGCGTACGCGGATCAGGTTGCCAAAGGCATCGTAGTCGTAACGGCAGTCGCCAGGATCCGGTAGGCGATTGCCACACGGGGCGTACGCGAACCGTTGCCCCGGCGCGCCCCGTGAGTGTCGCACCCGGACCAGGCGGTTGCCGGCGTCGTAATAAAAACTGCGCTGACCGTGGTGGCTGTCGGCGATGCTCGCCAGGTTGCCGCTGACCCCATAACTGTAGTGCCGCAAGTACAGCGCACGCTCTGGCTGATTGACAGCGTGGGCCTGCAGGCGACCCCGTGCGTCGTAGTGATACTGACTGAGCAACCGGCCCTGTTGGCGCTGCTGCTCCTGCCCGCGCTCGAAGCGATGGCTGGACAGCTGCTCACCGTTGTAACCAATGGCTGCGAGGCTGCCATCGGTGGCGAAGTGATAATCGACCCAGTGGTTGTCCGGTAACTGCATGCGCTCGAGCTGGCCGCTGGCGTTGTAGCTGTAGCGCAAGCAGGCCCAGCCCTGCTGCTCGCTGAGCAGCCGTCCCTGCAGATCGTAGGTGAAGATCAGTGGCCAGTCGCTGTCATCGTCGACTCGGCTCAGGCGCCCCTGTGGGTCGTAGTCATAGGCCACCCGGCTGGCGTCGGGCAATGTCTTGAGCAGCAGGCGCCCCGTCCTGTCACGCTGGTACGCCGTCACCAGCGCACAGCCGTCAGTCGCCCATTGGCTTTTCTGCAGCAGATGGCCCTGGTGATCATAGGCAAATGTGAAGCGCCGTCCGTCAAAAGTCCGCTCCTGCTCGATCCGCCCATTGGCGCCCCGCTCCAGCCGATACACCTCACCGACTGGGTTTTCGATCTCCGACAACAATCCACTGCTACGGTCATGGCGATAGCACAACTGGCTACCATCCGGATTGATCCGTCGGCTGATCAGGTGCAGGTGGCGGTCGTACTCGTAACGTGTGACCTGGCCCATTTCATCCTGCTCGGCACTGACCTTGCCATAGGCGTTGTAGCTGAAGGTCCGGGTGGCACCATCGGCCGCCAGTACTTGTCGCAATCGGCCCTCGGCGTCATGTCGGTAGCGGGTGACCTGGCCGTGGGGGTCGATCTGTTCGCAGATATCGCCGAGGGCATTGCGCCGGTAGGTCCAGCGCAGGCCGTCGACGGTCAAGATAAAGCAGGGTTCATGGGCAGGTATGAGCATCCGTTGTCTCTCTGCAGAACGAGGGTCAGTGATTCTGCGCGAGCGTCCAGAAGTGTTGAACGGGTCGGGGTAAAATCAGAATTGCCCTGGACGATTCGAGACCCATCGTGCAGGTATCAGGGCACAAGGACTACAGACGTACCTCACCCTTGAGGATGTCGAACAGCGCCTGGGCGGCTGCCGACAGTTCGTGGCCGGGCTTGGTCAGGATGCCGATGGCGCGCTCGACCACCGGTTCACCCAAGGTGATGCAATGGGCACCCAGTTCGCGCATTTGCGCGGCACACAAGGCTGGCACGGCGCTGACCCCCAGGCCGCTGGCGACCATGCGCCCGACCGTCGCCAGTTGGTGACTTTCAAAGGCCACCGGCAGGCGGGTCTGGCGCGCTTGCAGGTGCTCTTCGAGCATCACCCGCACCGTCGACGGACGCTGCAAGGTAATGAAGGGCTGCTCCAGCAGGGTGTTCCAGTCGATTTCGCTGAGACCGGCCAGCGGCGAATCACTGGGCACCACCGCGACAAAACGGTCGACATAGAGCGCCGTGAACTGCAGCGATGAACTCTGCATCGGCTCGAACGCCACGCCCAGTTCCACCTGACGGTCGCGCACCATCTCCAGCACCTGCTCGTTGATCACGTCGTTCACCGTGACGTTGACTTTCGGGTAACGCGCGCGGAAGGTCTTGAGGATCGGCGGCAGCAGGTTGCCGGCAAACGAAGGCATCGCCGCCAGGGTCACTCGCCCGCGCTGCAGGGTGAAACGCTGGCGCATTTCGTCCTCGGCGTTGTCCCAGTCGGCAATCAGGCGCCGGGCCAGGGGCAGCAGGGACTCGCCTTCGGGGGTCAGCGCGACATTACGCGTGGTGCGGCTGAACAATCGTCCGCCGAGGCTTTCTTCCAGGGCCTTGATGGTCAGGCTCAGCGCCGACTGCGACAGGTGCAGCCGCTCACAGGCCACGGCGAAGCTCAAACTCTGGGCCACGGCGAGAAACGCGCGGATCTGCTTGACGGTCATCTGCGTTCCTTATTATGAAGTACGCCACGGATTAACGAGTTTTATCTATTAATCCACCTTAAAAATCAACTTATCAAATGAATCGGATGGCGCAACACTCAACCCCATACGGCTAGCCAGCCGCCCACAAAGAATAAAAGAGGTGCATATGGCAGGTTTCGACAAGCGCGTGAGTTCCTATGAAGAGGCCCTCGCCGGCCTTGAAGACGGCATGACCGTGATCGCTGGCGGTTTCGGCTTGTGCGGCATTCCGGAAAACCTGATTGCCGAGATCAAACGCAAGGGCACGCGCGACCTGACCGTGGTTTCCAACAACTGCGGCGTCGACGGTTTTGGCCTCGGCGTGCTGCTCGAAGACCGGCAGATCAGCAAGGTGGTGGCGTCCTACGTCGGTGAAAACGCCCTGTTCGAGAAACAACTGCTGAGCGGTGAAATCGAAGTGGTGCTGACCCCACAAGGCACCCTGGCAGAAAAAATGCGCGCTGGCGGCGCGGGTATCCCTGCATTCTTCACTGCTACCGGCGTCGGCACGCCCGTGGCCGAAGGCAAGGAAGTGCGTGAGTTCCATGGCCGCCCGTACCTGATGGAAGAGTCCATCACCGGCGACTTCGCCATCGTCAAAGGCTGGAAAGCCGACCACTTCGGCAACGTGGTCTATCGCCACACCGCCCAGAACTTCAACCCGCTGGCCGCCACTGCCGGCAAGATCACCGTGGTCGAAGTCGAAGAGATCGTCGAGCCTGGCGAGCTGGACCCTGCGCACATCCATACCCCTGGCATCTACGTTGACCGGGTGATCTGCGGCACGTTCGAAAAACGCATCGAACAGCGCACCGTGCGCAAGTGATCCACGCCCCCAGCCCGACGAACAACGGAGAATAAAAAATGGCTCTTACCCGCGAACAAATGGCTCAACGCGTCGCCCGCGAAATGCAGGACGGCTACTACGTGAACCTGGGCATCGGTATTCCGACCCTGGTTGCCAACTACATTCCCGAAGGCATGGAAGTCATGCTGCAGTCGGAAAACGGCCTGCTCGGCATGGGCGCTTTCCCGACAGATGATCAGGTCGACGCCGACATGATCAACGCCGGCAAACAAACGGTGACCGCGCGTATTGGCGCATCGATTTTCTCTTCCGCCGAATCCTTCGCGATGATTCGCGGCGGCCACATCGACCTGACCGTGCTCGGCGCGTTCGAAGTCGACGTACAAGGCAACATCGCCTCCTGGATGATCCCGGGCAAACTGGTCAAGGGCATGGGCGGCGCAATGGACCTGGTAGCCGGTGCCGACAACATCATCGTCACCATGACTCACGCCTCCAAGGACGGTGAGTCCAAGCTGCTGAGCCATTGCAGCCTGCCACTGACCGGCGCCAACTGCATCAAGCGGGTCCTGACTGACCTGGCCTACCTGGAAATCGAAAACGGCGCCTTCATCCTCAAGGAACGCGCACCGGGGGTCAGCGTCGAGGAAATCGTCAGCAAGACTGCCGGTAAACTGATCGTTCCCGAACACGTTCCCGAAATGCAGTTCGCCTGAACCCTTTGAGGAGAAATACGATGCAAGAAGTCGTGATTGTCGCCGCCACCCGGACTGCCATCGGCAGCTTCCAGGGCTCGCTGGCCAGCATCCCGGCGCCGGAACTCGGTGCCGCGGTGATTCGCCAGTTGCTGGCACAGACCGGTCTGGCCGCCGACCAGGTGGATGAAGTGATCCTCGGCCAGGTCCTGACCGCAGGCTCGGGCCAGAACCCCGCGCGCCAGGCCTCGATTCTCGCCGGTCTGCCCCACGCGGTGCCGGCGCTGACCCTGAACAAAGTCTGCGGTTCGGGCCTCAAGGCCCTGCACCTGGGCGCCCAGGCGATCCGCTGCGGCGACGCCGACGTGATCATCGCCGGCGGCATGGAAAACATGAGCCTGGCGCCGTATGTGTTGCCAGCCGCCCGCACCGGCCTGCGCATGGGTCACGCGAAGATGGTCGACAGCATGATCAGCGACGGCCTGTGGGATGCGTTCAACGATTACCACATGGGTATCACCGCCGAGAACCTGGTGGACAAGTACAGCCTCAGCCGTGAGGAGCAGGACGCCTTCGCCGCCGCCTCCCAGCAGAAGGCCACGGCCGCCATCGAAGCCGGGCGTTTTGCCGACGAGATCACGCCGATCCTGATTCCTCAGCGCAAAGGCGATCCGCTGACCTTCGCGGTCGATGAACAACCGCGCGCCGAGACCACCGCCGCCTCCCTGGCCAAGCTCAAGCCGGCGTTCAAGAAAGACGGTAGCGTCACCGCCGGCAACGCCTCTTCGCTCAACGACGGCGCCGCTGCCGTGCTGTTGATGAGCGCTGAAAAAGCCAAACAACTGGGCCTGCCAGTACTGGCGAAGATCGCCGCCTACGCCAATGCTGGTGTCGACCCGGCGATCATGGGCATCGGCCCGGTATCGGCCACCCGCCGCTGCCTGGACAAGGCTGGCTGGAACCTGGCGCAACTGGACCTGATCGAAGCCAACGAAGCATTCGCCGCGCAGTCCCTGGCGGTTGGCAAAGAGCTGCAGTGGGATACGAGCAAGGTCAACGTCAACGGTGGCGCGATTGCCCTCGGCCACCCGATCGGCGCCTCGGGCTGCCGCGTGCTGGTGTCGTTGCTGCACGAGATGATCAAGCGCGACGCCAAGAAAGGCCTGGCTACCCTGTGCATCGGTGGCGGCCAAGGCGTGGCATTGGCCATCGAACGGGACTGATTCAACCCGCAGCTGTGGGAGCGGGCCATTCAACATTGATGGTGCCTGACATACCGCCATCGCTGGCAAGCCAGCTCCCACAGGTTGATGGGGTGTACCCAAAATCTGCGAACGCCCAGAACCACTAATGAAATGGTTACC
Source organism: Pseudomonas sp. Irchel 3H3 (assembly GCF_900187635.1). Taxonomy (NCBI): domain Bacteria; kingdom Pseudomonadati; phylum Pseudomonadota; class Gammaproteobacteria; order Pseudomonadales; family Pseudomonadaceae; genus Pseudomonas; species Pseudomonas sp. Irchel 3H3. Next base: position 141,695 of record NZ_FYEC01000014.1, read on the forward strand.
CCCGCCGCCCCCAGTGATAGCCCACTAAGCTTTCACTGGGGGCTCACCGGAGACCATTCTCATGAACAAAGTAGCTATCGCCGCCATCGACCTGGGTAAAAACTCCTTTCATCTTCACGCCCAAGATGAACGAGGTCATGAGCTTTACCGCAAAAAATTCACTCGCGTAGCACTTGTCCAACATTT
>NZ_FYEC01000037.1:0-46097 GCF_900187635.1 Pseudomonas sp. Irchel 3H3
ATATTCGGTCCGGTAATCCTAGGCCGGGTCTATGCTAGAGAGGCAAAGAACGGGTACGTGTCGATAAAAGTGTTACCTATGTAAAGGTACTTTTTTGTAACCCATGTGGTTGTCCCGTACATACCCCCACCACTCGGTGCCTCGCTTAGGCTCGGCATGCCCGTACTCCGACATTGATTTGGGGGGCCGCCGCAATGGGCCGTCCCTGGCCCAGTGCGGCTAAACCGGCGTCCTGCCGGTTTACCCCCCAAATCAATATCGGACTCCGGCCAGCGTGGTTAACGGGGCGCCCCAGGATCAAAAACAAAGCGAGGCGGCCTGAAAGCCGACCTGATCGCTAGGGCATGCGCGGTGTAGCTTCTACTTCGTAAGACGCTGACGAAGTCAGCCATCTTTTGATCTGGCTCTGGCTTTTGCTTTGGTTCTGGCTTTTGATCCTGGGCGCCCCGTTAACCACGCTGGCCGAACGCAGGCTTGAAGCCGTGGGTAACCCGGCAGGACGCCGGGTTAGCCGCCCCGCGCCATGGATGGCGCGTGGCGGCGGCCCACGGATTCAAGCCGGAGTGAGGGCACACCGAGCCCAAGCGAGGTGCCAAGTGGTGGGGAAAGAGCGTTTTGCTTACTTTTGCGCTTCTCAAAAGTGAGCCGCCGTCAGGCGGAACCATAGGAAGCCGTTACCGCAGAAATGGATATGTACTCTGCCTAATCCAATACCCCAGAGGCCGCCACGGTAGCAAGCCCGCTCCCACAGGAGAAATTCGGACACCAGCAAAGATAGCGCAGTGCCAGGCTGCACTGGTGTTCGCTGTGCGGGCCCTATCGCGAGCAGGCTCGCGCCCACACATCAGGCGGGATACCCGGTGATCTGCCGAATACTCTGGTACAGCGGTTTGAGCTGACGGTACATGCGCAGGTAAACCTCCTTGTACAACCGCTCATACATCTGCTGCGCCTCGGGCTGTGGATAGAACACCGTACCAACCCGGGTCATGGACGCGATTGCCGAGGGGAAATCGGCATGCAGGCCAAGCCCCACCGCACAGCAAATGGCCGCCCCCAGCCCAGAAGCTTCATAGACATGCGGGCGCTCCGCCGGCAGGCCGAAAATGTCCGCCGTGAGCTGCATCGCCGCATCGCTCTGCGACCCGCCACCGGCCACCCGCAAACGCTGGATCGGCTGTTTGGAACGCCGCTCGAGATTCTCCTTGCCCTGGCGCAAGGCATAGGCCAGGCCTTCGAGGATCGCCCGGTAGATATGCGCCCGGGTGTGCACGTCGCCAAAGCCGATCATCGCGCCCTTGGCCTCCACCCCCGGCTCGCGGATGCCCGGCGACCAGTAGGGTTGCAGCATCAGCCCCATGGAGCCAGGCGGCACCGCGTTGACCAAGGCGTCGAACAGTTGCTCCGGCTCCAGCCCCTGCTCCTTGGCCTGCTGCATTTCCCGCAGGCCGAACTCATTCTTGAACCAGCTGACCATCCAGTAGCCACGGTAGATCATCACCTCGCAGTTGTACTGGTCCGGCACCGCGGCGGGGTACGGCGGAATCAACGGGACGATTTCCAGGTAGCGCGAGCGGGTCGTGGTGATGGTGGCCGTGGTCCCGTAGGACAGGCACACCGTGGCGGGGTCGACCACGCCGGCGCCCAGCACTTCACAGGCTTTGTCGGCTCCGGCGGCGATCAGCGGCACGCCCTCGGGAATACCGGTGTGCCGGCTGGCCTCGGCACTGATGTGGCCCAGGGTTTCCCCAGGCTTGAGCAGGCTCGGCAACTGCTCCGGACGGACCGCCAGCGCCTGCCATTTCCAGTCGGCAGGCGCGGCCCAACGCAGGCGCTTGAAGTCAAACGGCAGGTAACCGACGCAGCAGCCCACCGAGTCGACGAACCGCCCGCACAGGCGATGGGTGAGAAACCCCGAGAGCAGCAGGAACTTGTCGGTCGCCGCCCACACCTGGGGTTGATGCCGGGCGATCCAGTTGGCTTCGGCCTGGGCGCGAAAGTAGTCCACGGTGGCCTGGGCGCCGACCAGTTTGAACAGCCAGCCCCAGGGCCCCTTGATCCCGCCTTCGACTTCGGTCTGGCGCTGGTCGAGCCACAGGATCGCCGGGCGCAGGGCCTGGCCCTGGGCATCGACGTTGATCAGGGTGCCACGCTGGGTGGTCAGCGACACCCCGGCAATCTGCGAGCGGTCGACGCCGGTCTGCTGCCACAACAACTGGCAGGCCTCGCCCAGTTTGGCCCAGTAGTAGTCCGGATCCTGCTCGGCCCAGCCGGGCTGGCTGGAGTAGTAGGCCTGCAGCTCGACCTTGCCCTTGCCCAACAGATTGCCCTGCAGGTCGAACAGCAACGCGCGCACGCTCTGGGTGCCATTGTCGATTGCCAGCAGGTAGCGCTTATTCTTGTCGTTATCCATGGAGCTCTCTTGAATGGGCACTGATATCTACACATCGTTGGCAACTGACGCCCCGTAACAGCCTTGACGGGAGATTCATGGCAAACCGTGATGGCGTTGCCACAAGTCCCGATAACGCTGCTCTTCCGCCTGCCAACGGGCATCGTCCCAGCCCAGGCGGGGCTGGCACAGACGGCGAATGGCTGGCAGATAATCTGCCGCCCCTTGGGCCAGCAACAGGCCAATCCGGGTGCGGCGCAGCAGCAGGTCGTCCAAGTGCAGGATCAGTTCGGCGTCGCAGGCGAATGCCAGTTCCGCCCACAGGGTGTCGCTCGCGCCGACGCTGGCGCAGCCCAGTTGCTCGAGCAACCGCGCCAGGCGCGGCAAGTCGCGGCCATGGCGTCCGGCCAGGCGCCGCCACTGGCTGGCGCTGAGTCCGGGGATGGACAATGTCGGCACGCTGGCAAACACCGGCGCGCCGTCATCGCTGACCTCGCGCCCGAGCATCTGCCCACAGGCCTTTAGCACTTCCAGGGCCTGCGGGCGGAACGTGGTCAGCTTGCCGCCAGCCAGGGTCACGCAGCCGGGTTCGAGCCACAACACGTGCTCGCGGGTTTCATTGGACGGCTTGCCCGCTTGCTCGCCACGGGCGCTGCCCACCACCGGACGCACCCCCGACCAGGTCGACAGCACATCGTCTGCCACCACCTCGGCCTGGGGAAACTGCTGGGCACAGGCGGCCAGCAGGTACTCGAGTTCTTCGCTGCTGATGCTCGCGCTCTGGTCCAGATCATCCTGGTGATCGAGGTCCGTGGTGCCCACCACCGTGGCGCCCTCCCACGGAAATACAAACACCGGCCGCCGATCCCGCGCATGCAGGAAGGTCAAGGCCTGGGCCACCGGCAGGCGCCAGCCCGGCAGCAACAGATGACTGCCGCGCAGTGGGCGCAACTGCGCCGGGGCATCATTGGGCCGCAGGCGCTCGGCCCAGGCCCCGGTGGCCACCGCCAACGTGCGACAGCGCAACTGCAACGGCTCGCCGCCCTCGCTGTCCGCGACCTGCACCCCGCAGACCCGACCGTCTTCGCGCAGCAATTGCTCGACCCGCACGCCATTGAGCGCCAGAGCGCCATCCGCCCGCGCTTCCGCCAGCACCCGCATCACCAGGCGCGCATCGTCAGTCAGCGCATCGACAAAACAGGTGCCGCCCAGTAACTGGTCCTCCTTGAGCCCAGGGGCCAGGTAGCGCAGTTGCTGGGCGTCATGAAAGCGATGGTTACGCCGCCCGGCCAGGGCGTCGTACACCGTCAACAGCCCGCCGAACAGCCGCGGCCCGGGAAACCCGCCACGGTAGTGCGGCATCATGAAACTCATGGGCTCCACCAACCCCGGCGCTTCGTCGAGCAGGCGCTGGCGCTCGTGGACCGAGTCGCGGGTCAGGCGCCACTGGCCCTTGGCGATGTAGCGCAAGCCGCCATGGACCATCTTCGAGGAGCGGCTGGAAGTGCCCCAGGCAAAGTCGCGCTGCTCCAGCAACAGGCAGCGCCAACCGCGACGGGCCGCTTCGCGCAGGATCCCGGCGCCGCTGATGCCACCGCCGATGACGATCAGGTCCCAGCTCTGCTGCGCCAGGGTCGGCAAGACCTGCTGGCGCCACGCGGCATTCCAGTCCTGGCTCATGCCCTCACTCCTGCAGCAGGGTGCCGGGGTTCAGACGCCCGGCCGGATCGAAGTGTTGGCTCAGCGCCTGCAGGGTGTCCATGGCCAGCGCGCCCTTCTCGCGCAACAGGTAGGGGGCGTGATCCTTGCCCACGCCGTGCTGGTGGCTGATGGTGCCGTGGTGTTCGACAATGGTCTGGCTGGCCGCGTGCTTGAGCGCCTGCCAGCGCGCCAGGGTGGCTGGGTAAGTCGCCGCCGGGCGGAACACGTAGGTGGTGTAGATGCTCGAGCCTTCGCCATAGACATGGGACAGGTGGGTAAACACATGCACCTGCTCGCCTTCGGCCGCCAGACCGTCGCGCAGGCTGGTTTCGATGCGATTGAGCAGGTTGTCGACATTGCTCCAGTCAGTGGCGGTTTCCAGGGTGTCCACCACGTAGCCGGCGTTCCACAGGTTCTCGCGCAAGTAGGGAAAACGGAAACGGTTCTGGGCCCACTTCTTGCCCAGCAAGGTCCCGGTGAACACCCCGCCAAAGGCTTTCAAGTGCTGGCGGGCCTGGCTCAGGGACAGGGCATTCTGCCGCCGATTGCCGGTCACGCCGAAGGTCAGCAGGCATTTGCCGGCACCCGCCCCGCGCAGGGAAAGGTACTTCTCCAGCCAGGCGATCTGTTGCGGATGGCCAGCCAGGGCCAACTGGGTTTCGGTTTCCACGGCATTGGACAGGCGCAGCATCGACAGGGGCACGCGGGCCTGGGTCAACTGGCGGATGGCTTGCAGGGCCTGGCTCCAGTTCGGCAGGAACACTCCATAAAAACGTTCGTCGGCCGGCAGCGGGCTGATCCGCACCTTGACCTCGGAAATGATTCCGAACCGCCCTTCACACCCCAACACCACCTCACGCAGGTCGGGGCCCGCGGCCGAGGCCGGAAAGGTCGCGATCTGCAGCGGCCCGGCGAAGGTTTCCAGGGTGCCGCCGGCGAACAATTGCTCGATCCGCCCATAACGCAGCGACTGCTGCCCGCTGGACCGACTCGCCACCCAGCCGCCGAGGGTCGACAGCTCCCACGACTGCGGGAAATGCCCAAGCGTGTAACCCCGGGCACGCAACTGGCTTTCCACTTGTGGCCCGCTGGCGCCGGGGCCGAAGGTGGCCAGCAGGCTCTGCTCGTCGAGGTCGAGCAAACGGTTCATGTGGGCCAGGGACACCGTCAGCACCGGGCGGGTGGAGGCCGGGGGATTGATGTGCCCGGCCACCGAAGTCCCGCCACCGTAGGGAATCAGGCACAGGTCGCGCTCCTGGGCCAGCGCCAGCAACTCGCGGATCTGCTCGGCACTCTGCGGGAAGGCCACCCCGTCGGGGTAGACACCCAGCGCGCCCTCACGCAGTGCCAGCCAGTCCGGCAGGCTCTGGCCACGGGCATGCATCAGCCGGTCATGGGCCTGCACGCTATACAGCGGGTGCTCCGCCAGGCGCGAAGCCGGAACCCGGGCCAGGGCTGTTTCCAGTGTGGCGTCGGGCAATGCCCGTCCGGTGCCCACCCGTGCGGCGAGAAACCCCGCGCCCTGGGCCGGCAATTCGACCACCGTGGTTGCATCCCCCCAGCCGTTCCAGCGTCGCATGCGTGTGTCCTTTTGCGGTTCTTATAATTGACATTTCAGGCGCCTATACTAGCCAGCCCCCCGCGCCTGTCACGGTCGCATCCGGCCAGCGCGAGTAGCCAATTGAGCCAACACGCGAACCCGGCTCCAGGCATTTACTTTAGCTGTGCTTTCAAACTACCTTTCAGGGTCTTGACCCGCGCCAGTCTGCCTCGATCAAAGGACCCCGATCATGCAATCCCTCGGCTACACCTCGCTCCCCCCGCTGCTCAAGTACGTGCGCCATGCCGAACAGCTGGGTCTGGCCATCGAACCGGCGCTGGCGGCGGCCGGGTTGCAGGTCGAGCAATTGAGCGACAACAGCCTGCGCTTGCCGGGCGAGGCCCATGAACGCCTGCTGGATTATTTCTGCGAACACTCCGGCGACCCGTTGTTCGGCCTCAATTCCGCGCGCTTCGTGTTGCCCAACTCCTGGAGCGTGCTGGGCTACATCACCATGAACTGCGCGACCCTGGGCGACGCCATGAATCGCATCATGCCGTTCGAGAAACTGGTAGGCGACATGGGCGTCAGCCGCGCCGAGCTGCAGGGCGAGCACGTGCACCTGATCTGGAACTGCCGCCACCAGCGCCCGCGCATCCGCCGCCACCTGGTGGAAAACGTGCTGGGTTCGTGGCTGCAATATGCACGCTGGATCGCCGACACCCACCTCTCGCCCGCCGCGGTGTGGTTCGAACATGCGCTGCCGAGCGACACCGATCCGGCGTCCTACCAGCAATTCTTCGACTGCCCGGTACTGTTCGGCCAGCCCTATTCAGCACTGGTCGTGCCCCTGCCGTACCTGCAACTGCCACTGCGCCAGGCCGACGCACAATTACTGCGCACCCTGGAAGAACACGCCCTGGGCCTGATGGCCACACTGGAAGACGCCTCGCTGGAACAACGGGTGAAAAACATCCTGCGCCAACTGCTCAAGGAAGGCCTGCCGCGCAAGGAACAGGTGGCGGAACAGTTCGCCATCTCGGTACGAACCCTGCAGCGCCAACTGCACCAGGCCGGCACCTCGTACCAGCAGATCCTCGATGACCTGCGCCAGGAACTGGCCGAGCACTACCTGCTGCACAGCACCCTGCCGATCCAGGACATCGCCCAGTACCTGGGCTTCACCGAACCACGCTCCTTCCACCGCACCTTCAAAAGCCGCCGCGGCATGCCCCCCGGCGAATTCCGCCAGATGCACCGCGAGGCCGATGGAGACTGAGTCGAAGGCGGCGAGGACTGCGTCCTCGCGGGCTCGGCAGCTGCTACAGGGGATTGGGGTATTGCCGAGATATGCGGTGTGGCGCAGATCGTCATCGCGGGCAAGCCCGCTCCCACAAGGGAACGCGACACCAGGGCAAACAGGTCGGCCGGCAGGCCGCCTCGCCCGCTCTTACCACTCAGGCCGACTGCCAGGTCGCCGTGCTCTTGCTTTTGATCTTGATCCACCCGCCCCTTCGGCAGGCTGAGCGAAGGTGTCCATCAGGGGGCAGGCGCGTAGCGCCGTGCGGCGAAGCCGCATGCATCGAGAGGAGGTGCAGCGAAGCAAACCGTAGGCGATGCCCCCTGATGGATACCGTAGCGAAGGTACCCCGAGCCTTAGCGAGGGGCCGAACGCTGGGGCAAGACTTTTTGGGTACTTTTGTGTCGTCTGACAAAAGTGCCTCGCCGTAAGGGCGAAACCCTAAGCCGCCATTACCGCAGCAACGGATATGCCCCAAAAAACCCTAACTCACCGACACCCCAAACCCACCCCGCAAATCCCCCTCACGCGCCAGAAACCGCCCCTCCCGCCGCCCATTCGCCCGCCCATCCACATAACTGCGAACCCCATTGACCCACACCCCATCAATCCCCACCGCCGACCGCTGCGGATCACTGAAATCCGCCACATCGCGCACCAACAACGGATCAAACAACACCAGGTCAGCCCAATATCCCTGGCGAATCTCCCCCCGCGCCTGCAAGCCAAAGCGCGCCGCCGACAACCCCGTCATCTTGTGCACCGCAGTGTGCAATGGAAACAACCCGACATCCCGGCTGAAATGCCCCAGCACCCGAGGAAACGCCCCCCACAACCGCGGATGCGGAAACGGATCCTCAGGCAAACCATCGGAACCGATCATCGACAACGGATGAGCCAGGATCCGCCGCACATCCGCCTCATCCATGCCGTAGTAAACCGCGCCCGCCGGTTGCAGGCGGCGCGCCGCCTCCAGCAGCGGCACGTGCCACTCGCCAGCAATATCCAGCAGATCACGCCCACTGACCTGCGGGTGCGGCGTCGACCAGGTGATAGTGATGCGATGGGCATCAGTGACCTGCTTGAGATCCAGGGTCGAGGAACTGGCCGCATAGGGATAACAATCACACCCCACCGGATGGGTTTTCGCCGCCTGCTCCAACGCCGCCAGCAGTTGCGGACTGCGCCCCCAATTGCCAGCCCCGGCGCACTTGAGGTGGGAAATGATCACCGGGCTGCGTGCATGCCGACCGATCTGGAACGCCTCGTCCATGGCCTCCAGCACCGGTTCGAACTCACTGCGCAAATGGGTGGTGTAGACCGCACCGCACGCGCCCAGCTCCTCGGCCAGTTGCTGCACTTCGTCGGTAGACGCACTGAACGCACTGGCATACGCCAGTCCCGTGGAAAGGCCCAGCGCACCGTCCTCCAGGCTTTCGCGCAATTGCCCGCGCATGGCGCTGATCTCCTGCGCCGTGGCGGTGCGCAACAGGTCGTCGAGGTGGTTGCTGCGCAGCGCCGTATGGCCTACCAGCGCCGCCACGTTGACGCTCGGGTGCGCCGCTTCGACGGCCGCGCGGTAGTCGCGAAAACGCGGATAGACGAAGGCGGCCGCGGTGCCCAGCAGGTTCATCGGGTCCGGCGGATCGCCGCGCAGGCTCACCGGCGACGCGCTGATCCCGCAGTTGCCGACGATCACCGTGGTCACTCCCTGACTGAGCTTGGGCAACATCTGCGGCTGGCGGATGACCACCGTGTCGTCATGGGTGTGCACATCGATGAACCCTGGCGCCAGCACCCGTCCGGCCGCGTCGATGACCTCATCGGCATGGGCATCGCGCAAGTCGCCGATGGCTTCGATCCGGCCGTTGAAAATGGCCACGTCCGCCGGGTACGCGGGGCGGTTGCTGCCATCGATGATCGAGGCGTTGCGGATCAGCGTGTGGTACTGCATGTCAGTCTCCCAGCGGCAGATGGTCATCGCCGCCACGATAGTCGTCGAGGGCGAGCTTGATTCGCCGCAGACGCTCTTGATTGTCTTCAGGTTGCGCCAGTGCCAGCTCGGTGGCGAGCACGTCGATTGCCAGCAACAGCCCATAACGGGCGGCGGTCGGCTTGTAGATGAAAGAGGTTTCTGCCCCCTGCAACGGCAGCAGCACATCGGCCAGCGCGGCCAGCGGCGAGTCGCCCAGGGTGATCGCCAGCACCCGCGTGCCGTAGCTGCGCGCCAGCTCCACGGCTTCCAGCAGTTCCGGGGTGATGCCGGTCAGCGAGCAGGCGAGCAGTACGTGCTCCGGGCCCAGGGACGCGGCCGTTACGCGCATCATCACCGGGTCGTGGCAGGCGGCAATCGGGTAGCCGAGGCGCACCAGGCGCACTTGCAGTTCGGCGCTGCACTGCGCCGACCAGCCACCCATGCCAAAGGCATGAATCATCCGCGCCTGGCCCAGCAGTTTCACCGCATCGGCAAACCGCGACTCATCGAAACCCGACAGGTGTTGGCGCAGGGTGGTCTCGATGTCGCCGACAATCTGCCGGTAGAACGCCGACTGCGCCGGCCGCCCCGCCGGGTCGAGGAAGCGACTGCCGACACCACTGGCCTGGGCCAGTTGCAGGCGCAGGTCACGCAGGTCGCGACAACCGACACTGCGGGCAAACCGCGACAGCGTGGCACTGCTGACGTCGGCGCGCCGGGCCAGTTCGTCGAGGCTGGCCGAGGCGGCAAACCCGACGTCTTCGAGCATCAGTCGCGCGATGCGTCCTTCGCCGGCACTGAAAGAGTCCTGGCGGGCGCGGATCTGATAAAGGATGTCCATTTAGCGCACCTGTTCAAAGCACATAGGAAAGACCCAGGGTCAGGCCGAACGCGACCACCGAGATCAAGGTTTCCAGGACCGTCCAGGTCTTGAAGGTCTGGGCCACGGTCATGTTGAAGTATTCCTTGATCAACCAGAAGCCGCCGTCATTGACGTGGGAAAAGATAACCGAGCCTGCGCCGGTCGCCAGCACCAACAACTCCGGGTGCGGATACCCCAGACCAATGGCCACCGGCGCCACCACGCCGGACGCGGTGGTCATGGCCACCGTCGCCGAGCCCGTGGCGATGCGCATCAACGCGGCAAACAACCAGCCCATAAGCAGTGGCGACAGATGAAATTCATGGGCCAGGCTGACGATCTGATCAGTGACCCCGGCCTCCACCAGGATTCGGTTCAGGCCACCACCCGCCCCCACCAGCAAGGTAATGCTGGCGGTCGGCGCCAGGCATTCGTTGGTGAACTTGAGGATCGACTCGCGGCTGAAACCCTGGGCCAGGCCCAGGGTCCAGAAGCTCAGCAACGTCGCCAGCAACAGCGCGATCACCGAGTTGCCGATGAACAACAGGAACTGATTGAAGCCGCTGCCCGGCGTGGAAATCAGATTGGCCCAGCCACCGATCAGCATCAACACCACCGGCAACAGGATCGTCGCCATAGTGATGCCAAAGCCTGGCAGGCTGTCCCGTGGCTCGCGGTCGAGAAACTGCAGCTCCAATGGATTCTCCGCCGGCAATTGAATGCGCGGTACGATGAACTTGGCGTACAGCGGGCCGGCGATGATCGCGGTCGGGATACCCACCAGGATCGCATACAGCAAGGTCTGCCCCACCGACGCCTGATAGACCTGCACCGCCAGCATGGCCGCCGGATGGGGCGGCACCAGCGCATGCACCACCGACAAGCCGGCGACCATGGGCAGACCCACCATCAGAATCGACACCCCGACCCGCCGTGCGACGGTGAAGGCAATCGGCACCAGCAACACAAAACCGACCTCGAAGAACAGCGGCAAGCCCACCAGAAAGGCAATGCAGACCATCGCCCAGTGCGCGTTCTTTTCACCGAACCGATCGATCAGGGTACGCGCCATCTGCTCGGCGCCTCCGGACTCGGCCATCATCTTGCCGAGCATCGTGCCCAGCGCCACCACCAGCGCAATATGCCCCAGGGTCTTGCCCACTCCCGCCTCGTACGCCCCCACCACACCCGACGGCGGCATCCCGGCCACCAGGGCCAGGCCAATGGAAATCAGGGTAATGACGATGAACGGATTGAGCCGATAACGGGCGATCAGAACGATCAGTGCAATGATGGCCACGGCGGCATACACCAGCAGCCAATAGCCGAAAGACAGTGCCATGCGGTACTCCTCGAAAAGGGTCACGTCGATGTGTTGTGAAACTCATAAATCATTTCGAGAAGGTGTTTTCAAACGCAATGAAACTAACTTTCGCGCACAGACAAGAAGTGTCGCTAATGGATATGTCGTGTCGTGATTAATGAAAATGCGCAGGCGGGATTTTCATGCCCGACAAGGGCGACGCAGGACTAGAGGCCATCTGCGTGCGCGGGAGCCGACTTGCCGGCGAAGGCATTGGTAAGCGCGCCGCAGGGCAAGAGGGTCTGTTGCTGCGAGGCGCTGGCCCGATAAGCCCGCTCCTGAACCGAAGGCCGTGACACGGACCTTCGACAGGAGCGGGCTTCAGGTTATTTCACGACAGTGCCAACCCCACGCCCCCGTGGGTCGGAGGCGGTTTCCAGTTGGTTGCCGTTGATACGAATGGCCTGGATGTCGCCCATCTCCCAGCCCTGGTCTTCCAGGGTGTAGCCCATGGCTTTCAACTCGTCGGCGACCTTGCCGGTGAGTGGCGCGTAGGCGTCGTAGTAGATAGTGTCCTTGGGCAGCAACTGATGGTGGACGCGTTGCGCGGCCACGGCTTTTTCCAGCGGCAGGTTGTAGTCATAGAGGTTGTTCAGCACCTGGAAGATCGAGGTGAAGATCCGCGAGCCGCCCGGGGTCCCCAGGACCAGGGTGACCTTGCCATCGCGGGTCACCAGGCTCGGGCTCATCGACGACAGCATGCGCTTGCCCGGGGCGATGGCATTGGCGTCGCCGCCGACCACACCAAAGGCGTTGGCCACGCCGGGCTTGGAGCTGAAGTCGTCCATTTCATCGTTGAGCAGGAAGCCTGCGCCCTTGACCACTACACCGCTGCCGTAGTCCCAGTTGAGGGTGTAGGTGTTGCTCACCGCGTTGCCGTCGGCATCGACGATGGAGAAGTGCGTGGTCTGGTGGGGCTCCAGGCCTGGACGGACTTTTTCGGTTGGCGAGATGGCCGTAGGGTTGACCTCGGCCGCGCGTTTTTTCAGGTAGGCCGGATCAGTCAGCTGCTTGACCGGCACATCGGAAAACGCCGGATCACCCAGGTAGTCGGCGCGATCGGCGAACACCCGTTTTTCGATTTCGGCGAGCAGGTGAATGTACTTCGCCGAGTTCAGCTCGACGCCCTTGAAGTCCGCGGCGCGGTCTTCCTTGATGGCGATCAGTTGCGCCAGGGCGATCCCGCCGGAACTCGGTGGCGGCGCGGTGTACAGGGTATTGCCACGCCAGTTGACGGTCAGCGGCTCGCGCCAGTTGACCTTGTAGTCGTGCAGGTCTTGCTTGGTGATCAAGCCCTTGTCGGCCTTCATCTGGGCGATCAGCAGGTCCGCGGTCTGGCCTTGATAGAACTCGTTGGCGCCCTTGTCGGCGATGCGCTCCAGGGTCGCGGCCAGCTCCGGCTGGCGGAAGGTCTCGCCGGGTTTCATGCTGCCGAAGTAGTCGGCGAAGTTGGTGGTGCCGTTGAACAGCTTCAGCGCATCTTCGCGGTACTGGTACTGCTTGTCGGCGACCTTGAAGCCAGTCTTGGCGTAACCAATGGCCGGGGTGATCAGCTCGCTCCAGGGCAACTTGCCGAACTTCTGGTGCGCTTCCCACAGCCCCATCACCGTGCCCGGCACGCCGGCTGCGCGGGATCCTACCAGGCTGAGGTTCTCGATGACCTCGCCCTTGTCGTCCAGGTACATGTCACGGGTCGCCGCCTTCGGGGCGGTTTCGCGGTAGTCGAGGAAGTACGGCTTGCCGTCGATGAACATCGTCATGAAGCCGCCACCGCCGATGTTGCCGGCTTCCGGGTAAGTCACCGCCAGGGTAAAGGCGGTTGCTACCGCAGCGTCGACCGCGTTGCCGCCCTTCTTCAGGATCTGTGCGGCGACGTCGGCGCCATACTGGTTCGGCGCCGCCACGGCGCCCCCTTCGAGCAGCGCCGCGAATGATGACGAGCTGGCCGCAATCGCCACGGCGACCGTCAGGGTCTTGAACAAAACATAACGCATGAGATCCATCCTTTTCTTGTTATTGAGGCAGGTGGAACCATAGGCCCTGGCGTGGGTGTTGAGCAATCCAAAAACGCCAACGGCCACCCGCAGGTAGCCGTTTTGTGATGCGTTGCACTGACCGTGCCCTGGGGGTGAATCAGCCGTCGAACACCTCGTTGGCGTAGCCCGCCAGCTTGCCCTGGATAAAGTCCAGGAAGCACTGGATGCGCAAGGCCAGTTGCGAGTTGCGGTAGTACACCGCGTTGATCGGCTGACGGTAGCCGCTGTTGGCTTCGGCCAGCAGCAGCTTGAGGCGGCCGGCCTTGAGGTCGGCGATGGTCATGAAGTGCGAGAGGCAGGCGATGCCCTGCCCTTCGAGCGCCAGGTGACGCAGGGTTTCGCCGCTGGAGGCGCTGATGCTCGGTTCGATCTGCCAGCGGTCGCCGTGCACATGGCGCAGCGGCCAGTGGTTGAGGGTTTCGGTCTGGGTGAACCCCAACAGCGTATGCCCGGCCAGTTCGGCCACGGTGGTCGGGGTGCCGTGTCGTTCCAGGTAGGCGGGGCTGGCGAGGATGTGCAGCGGACTGCAGCCCAGCGAACGCGCGTGCAGGGTCGAGTCGGCCAGGGCACCGATGCGGATGGCAATGTCGGTGCTCTGCTCCAACAGGTCGATGATCAGGTCGTTGCTGTTGAGCTCCAGCTGGATGTCCGGGTACAGCCGGCGGAACTCATCGATGTAGGGCACGATGGCGTGCAGCATGAAGGGTGACGCCGCGTTGATCCGCAGACGCCCGGACGGCGTGCTGTGGCGTGACGACAAGCGTTCTTCCAGTTCCTCCATCTGATCGAGGATGCGCTTGGCCTGCTCGAAGAAATACTTGCCCTCTTCAGTCAGGTCCATGCGCCGCGTGGTGCGATTGATCAGCGTGGTGTCGAGCTTGGCCTCCAGGCGCGACAGCGTGCGACTGACCGCCGACGGCGTTTGCCCGACCTGCTCGGCCGCCGCGGATATCGAACCGCACTCGATCACGCAGACAAAAATCTGCAACTCATCGGATCTGGCTTTCACGTGTGTCCTCGTTCTCGGCAGCGCTTCTGGCTGCCGATACTAGCTCATGCAGCGGCCGGCAAGTTGAACACGGACTGCAGGTGCTGGGTGTAGCGGGCCACGTCGGCTTCGATGTTCGGACGTTTCATCACGTCGACGCAGAGGAAGGTCGGCAAGCCGCTCATCCCGAGGAACTGATTGGCCTTGTGGAACGGGAAATACACCGCGTCCACGCCCTTGGCTTCGAAGAAGTCAGTGGGGTCGTCGAACGCTTGTTGCGGAGCGTTCCAGGTCAGCGACAGCATGTACTGCTTGCCGTGGATCAGGCCGCCACTACCGTATTTCTGCGAGGCGTCGGAGCGGGTGCGACCGTCACTGGCGTAGAGGCTGCCATGGCCTTCGGTGAAGACTTCGTCGATGTACTTTTTCACGGTCCAGGGGGCACCCATCCACCAGCCCGGCATCTGGTAGATGATCACATCGGCCCAGAGGAACTTCGCGACTTCTTCAGCGATGTCGTACCCCTCGTCGATGTGGGTCACCTTGATGTCGATACCGCCCCGATCCAGCACGCTGATTGCGGCTTCATGCAGGGTGGTGTTGTAGCGACCGTCGGAGTGGGCGAATTGCTTGCCACCGTTGAGCAACAGAACTTTTTTCATGCAAGCCTCGTCATCTGGGTTTGATCCACCGCTGCCTGGAACAGGTGGCGGGGTCAGTAAGGTTTGATTCGATGACGGCAGGTTATAGATCGCCCCCCTGCTGAATAAGCCCTGTTGCGGCAAAATACATTTGACCTATACGCACGAATTAGCCACTGATTGTTGCCGTAAAATTCTCCTCATCCACTCAAGAGGAGTTCTCCATGAACCAGCAACAAGGCTTTATCCTGCACGCCAAAACCCGCCCGGAGCAGGCCGAGGCCTTTGCCGCGCTGTTCCACGCCTACGTCGAACCGAGTCGCGCGGAGCCGGGCTGCATCGAGTACCACATGCTGCGCGACCAGCAGGACTCGACACTGTTCATCTTCTACGAAATCTGGGCGTCCCAGGCTGATCTGGACCGGCACTCGAACCTGCCGCACATGCAGGCATTCTTTGCCAAGCGCATGGATTACCTGGAGCGCGATTTCGAGATCCGCCAGATCGACATGCTCAGCCCGTCATCCGCTAGCCGTTGACCAGCAGGTGAGCGCCAAGCAAGCCCAGTCCGATGAAAAACACCCGTTTGAACAGCACGGCGCTGATCCGCTGGCGCAACCATTGCCCCAGCCACATGCCGAGCACCGCGGGAATCAGCGCCAGCAGCGACGCACTCAGCTCTCCGCCGCCGAGTGCGCCGCGCCACAGCAGTGCGGCGGCCAGGGCCAGGGTCGAGACGCTGAATGACAGGCCCAGCGCCTGCACCAATTGATCCTTGCCCAACCCCAGCGCTTGCAGGTACGGCACCGCCGGAATCACAAAGACCCCGGTGGCCGCCGTGATGACCCCGGTCAGCACGCCACACAACGGTCCCAGCCAACGCTCGTGGCCGGCACCGACTCGCAAGGCGGGCAACAGCAAGCCGCTCAGGGCGTAGAGCAACAACGCGCCGCCCAACGCCCGCACCACCCACTGCCCGCCGTCGATCCCCAGCCACAGGGTGCCTGCGCCGGTGCCGAGAAAAATTGCCAACAGCATCGGCCACAACCGCCGCACCAGCGCGCGCAAGTGTCCGCCGAACGCCAGTTGCCAGAGGTTGGTCAGGGTCGCCGGGATAATCAGCAACGCCGCAGCCTGCGCCGGCGCCATAGCCAGGCCCAACAAGCCCATGGCGATGGTCGGCAGGCCAAGGCCGATCACCCCCTTGATCATGCCGGCCATCAGGAAGGTCACGATCACCAGCAATGAAAGGGCCAGACCGAGGTTTTGGTAAAACGCTAGAAGTGTGTTCATGGGCTTATCGTGGCGTGTTCGCGGGCTTGTGAAAATCTGCCATATACTGAGGCTGCCTCTTGCTTTAACAGAGTCAGAGATTTCATCGCGGCTGATGCCGTCATCGCGAGCAGGCTCGCTCCTACAGTATCGTGGGTGTGCCCATTGTCATTTTGTAGGAGCGGGCACCCGCTTGCGGCACCCGCTTGCGGCGCCCGCTTGCGGCCTGCTTGCGGCCTGCTCGCGAAAAACCTGAGAGCGCCGCGATTATTCAGGAAACACGCGTTATCGTTGACGTCCATCGCGAGCAAGCCGCAAGCGGGCGCTCGCTCCTACAGGGTGTCCCACCCATGCATTTCGATCTGGTTGATCTGCGGCTGTACTTGAACATCCTCGAAGCCGGCAACATCACCGCCGGTGCCGCGAGCAGTCATTTGTCACTGGCGGCGGCGAGTGCGCGGATCCGCGGGATGGAAGCTTCGGCGGGCACCGCGTTTTTCCAGCGCGGGCGCCGCGGTGTCAGCCCGACGCCCGCTGGCAAGGCACTGGCGCAACATGCGCGGCTGATGCTGCAACAGGCCGCACACCTGCAACAGGACCTCGCGGAATACGCCAAGGGCGTCAAAGGCCAGGTGCGCTTGCTGTGCAACACCACGGCGATTACCGAGTACTTGCCCGAGTTACTGGCGGATTTTCTGCGCGCTCACCCCAACCTCGACATCGACCTGCAAGAGCTGCCGAGCCTGCGCATCACCCACGCCCTGCATCAAGGCACGGTCGAGTTGGGCATTGTGTCCGATGCGGTGGACACTTCGGGCCTGGACACCCGGCCGTTTCGCGACGATCCGCTGGTGCTGGTCATGCCCCACGACCACCCTCTCGCCAGCGTTCCAGCACCGACTTTCAGCCAGACCCTGGCCCATGAGTACGTTGGGCTCAATGCCCACAACGCGCTGGCGATCTATCTGGAAGAGCAGGCCTTGCACAGCGGGCAACGCATGTCGATGCGCATCCGGGCCGAGGGGTTTGACGGGGTGATGCGCATGGTCGCCCATGGCGCAGGACTGGCGATTGTGCCGCAGGCGGCGGTGCAGCGCTTTGCCGCCGGGCAGGGTTTGAAATGCTGCGCCCTGGATGAGCCCTGGGCGCAGCGCAAGTTGCTGCTGTGCGCCCGCTCGTTCGAGGCCTTGCCGCGTTATGCCAGCGCCTTGCTCGATGCGCTATCCACGGATTGATGATGTAGGAGCACGGGGGTTAGGCGTTTTCGAGATTGGCGGTGGCCGGCTTGGGCTTTCTGAAGAACAGCCCATACACCGCCGATAGGATCAGCAGGAACGGCACGCCGAACACCAGGGTCATCTTGAATGCGTCGGTGAAGTAGGTGGTGATCATTACCGCGGCCATCAACACCAGTCCCAGCAGGGTGCTGTAGGGAAAAAAGCGCATGCGAAAGGACAGCTTTTTCTCACCGTGACGCTGGTGATAACGACGGAAACAGTAGTGGGTGAGGAAGATCATGAACCAGGTGAAAATCGCCCCGAACATCGAGATCGCCATCATCAGGGTGAACGAACTTTCTGGGTACAACAGGTTCAGCAGCGTCGCCAGGGCGATTCCCGAGCTCGACAGCAACAGGGCGTTGAGCGGGATCCCGCTCTTGCTCAGCGCGCCCATTGCCTTGGGTGCGTAGCCACCACGGGACAGGCTGAACATCATTCGCGTGGTGATGTACAACTGGCTGTTCATCGCCGACAACGCGGCAATCAGGATCACGAAGTTCATCACCCCGGTCGCCCCGGGAATGCCGATGGTCTGCATCACGGTAACGAACGGGCTCTGCGCCTGCCCGGCCTGGACCCACGGCACGATCGCCAGCATCAGGGCCAGGGTCAGCAGGTAGAACACCACCAGGCGCACGATGGTCGCGCGAAAGGCTTTTTTCACCGCACGCTCCGGGTCCTCGGCCTCGCCGGCCGCCACCGCGATCATTTCCACGCTCAGGTAGCTGAAGATCGACACGATCACCGCCACCCACATGCCCTGCAGGCCATTGGGGAAAAAGCCGCCATGGGCAGTGTAATGCTGCACCCCGTACTCCGGGTTGCCAGAGCCGAACACCACGTACACCGCAAGGATGATGAAGCCGACGATCGCGCCGATCTTGATGGTCGAGAACCAGTACTCGAAGGTGCCGAAGGTCTTCACGCTGATCGCGTTGAGCACGATCAGCACGCTGGAAAACGAGACGATCCAGATCCACTCCGGCACGTTGGCGAACCAGTACTTCATGTACATCGCCACCGCCGTTACTTCCGTGCCGACCGCCAGCACAATCGCCGCCCAATAGGCGTACCGCACCAGGAACCCGGCCAGCGGGCTGACGTAGAACTCGGCGTAGGCGCCGAATGAACCGGAGGTGGAATGGGCCACGGTCATTTCCGCCAGGCAGCCCATCAACAGCAAGGTAATGATTGCGCCGATCGCGTAGCTCAGCAGCACGCTGGGCCCCGCATAGCCGATGGCGTAGGCGCTGCCCATGAACAACCCGGTACCGATTGCTCCGCCAATGGCGATCATGCTCATCTGCCCCGAGGTCAACTGCCGCCGCAGGCCCTGCTCGCGCTTGGAAATCGTGTCAAAGCCACCGGCTTCGCTCATGTATCTGTCCTCTGGATATTATTTTTTTAGAGCACATCGTCGATCAGACACCGGGGCCCTGTAGGAGCGAGCTTGCTCGCGATGGACGTCAACGATGACGCGTGAATCTGCTTCAACGTGTCGTGCTTACGTTCATCGCGAGCAGGCTCGCTCCTACAGGGATCCGGTGAATCTATGAGTCAGGTCACGCTATGGCGCACCTGGAACTGCGCCTGGGCCCAGGTTTCCTGGTCGAGGATCTCGCCGAGGATCTGCACCGCATCGAACACTTCAGTGAAGCTGGTGTACAGCGGGGTGAAGCCGAACCGCATGATCCGCGGCTCACGGTAGTCGCCGATCACGCCCCGGGCGATCAGTGCCTGAATCACCGCGTAGCCTTGCGGGTGTTCGAAACTGACGTGGCTGCCACGCTTGGCGTGTTCACGCGGGGTGATCAGCGTCAGGTCGTAGGCCGCGCAGCGCTCCTCGACCAACTGGATGAACAGGTCGGTCAGGGCCAGGGACTTGCGGCGCAGGCTGCGCATGTCGGTCTGGGCGAAGATGTCCAGACCGCACTCGACCATGGCCAGCGAGGTGATCGGTTGGGTGCCGCACAGGTAGCGCGCAATGCCTTTGCTCGGCTCGTAGCCGGACTCCATGTCGAACTGGCGGACGTGGCCGAACCAGCCCGACAACGGTTGCGCAACCAGGTCGCAGAGCTTCGGGGAGACCCAGGCAAACGCCTGCGAACCCGGGCCGCCATTGAGGTATTTGTAGGTGCAACCGATGGCGTAGTCGGCATCGGCCTGGCGCAGGTCCACCGGCACCGCACCCGCCGAGTGAGCCAGGTCCCAGATGGCCAGCGCGCCACATTCGTGGATCAGCGCGGTCATGGCTGCCATGTCGTGCATGTAGCCGGTCTTGTAGTTGACGTGGGTCAGCAGCACCACCGCGACGTCCTGGTCGATGGCCTGCGCCAGCGCCTCGGGGGTGTCCACCAAGCGCAGGCTGTAGCCTTGTTGCAGCAGGTCCATCAGGCCCTGGGCAATGTACAGGTCGGTGGGGAAGTTGCTCGACTCGCTGACGATCACCTTGCGCTCCGGTGCTCGACCGGCCTGCACTTTCAGCGCTGCACCGAGCACCTTGAACAGGTTGATCGAGGTGGTGTCGGTGACCACCACTTCATCGTCGCCCGCGCCGATCAGGCTCGCCAGGCGATTGCCCAGGCGTTGTGGCAGGTCACGCCAGCCGGCGCTGTTCCAGCTGCGGATCAAGCCGTCACCCCACTCCTGGGCGATCACTGCCTGGGCACGCTCCAGAGCGGCGACCGGGCGGGCACCCAGGGAGTTGCCGTCGAGGTAGATCACCCCGGCTGGCAGGGCAAACTGTTCACGCAAAGGGGCCAGGGAGTCCTCGGCATCGAGCGCCAGGCAAGCGTTTCTTGTGGTCATTGTCGGTCCTGTTCTTTAAGTGGCATGCGGCCGGCGAGCACCGATTTCCGGAGGTTTTCGCACTTGCACGATGAGCAAATAATGAACGAAGGCTTGCAGAATTTTCGTGCAAAGTGCGAGGTCATATAGTAGTTATCTCGAAGATTATTCGAATCCAACCGATAAAAACGCGGATTTATTCAAACCATGAATCTCGACTCCACAGACCTGCGGATCCTCCATCACCTGCAGCAGGATGGGCGCATCAGCAACCAGGAACTGGCGGAAAAGGTCTCGCTGTCACCCTCGGCCTGCCTGCGTCGTTTACGCCTGCTGGAGAGCGAGGGAATCATCACCGGGTATCGCGCCGAACTGAGCGCCGAGCGCCTGGGGGTGGAGCTTGAGGCCATTGTCCATGTGTCCCTGCGCCAGGACACGGAGGACTGGCACGAGACCTTTATCAAGAAGGTCCAGTCGTGGCCGGAAGTGGCCACCGCCTACGTGATCACCGGCGCCAGCAACTACGTGCTGCGGGTGCAGGCGCGCAACCTCAAGCACTTCTCGGATTTCATCGTCAACAAGCTCAACCGCACGGCGGGGGTCACCGATATCCGCTCGGAAATCGTCCTGCAGAAGATCAAGGAGCGCGACGACCTGCTCGACCTGGTCGCGCGCAAGTAGCCCGGCAACAGCTCACAGCCCGCGCATGCGCCGGGCTTCGTTGCGCTGCACGGTCGCGCTGGGGGACTCGTCGAACAGCTTGCGGTACTCGGCGGAAAAACGCCCCATGTGGGTAAAGCCCCAGGCCATGGCAACCTCGGAGATATTGCGCGCCTGACCATGTTCGAGCAGGTCCTGGCGCACTGCATTCAAGCGGTGTTTTTTCAGGTAGGCCATGGGCGACAGAGCGAAGTATTTGCGAAACGCCTCGAACAGCTTGAACCGCGACACCCCCGCCGCGGCCTCGATGTCCTCCAGGTGCAAGGCTTCGCGGGCGTTGTCGTGGATGTACTGCTTGGCCCGCACCAGGTAGTGCGGCACCTTCACCCCCAGCACCCCGCGCAGCTCCTCGGAGTAGTTATTGGGCTGGGCGAGGATCAGGCCCTTGATCAACGAGCTTTCGATGTCGCGGGTGAAGGTCACCTGGTCAAACAGCGAGCTGCTGCGCTCAAGCTCCGCAATGAAATAGCGCGCCATGCGCCACCACGCGGCCGATGCGCCATCCACCGCATCCATCAACGGTTCAAAGCGCAGCGGTGCGTCGAGCGGACGTTGCAGGATGCCTTCCAGGGACTCGCTCATGGCCGCCCGGGTGATCACCACCTGGACCTTGCGGCAGTCGCCGGAAATCGCCAGCACCTGGTTTTCGTTCGGTGAAATGATCACCCCCTGGTCACGATCCGAGCGCAGCAGGCTGCCGTTCTTGCGCAGTTCCTGCTCACCCACCAGCGGCAGGCTGAGGCTGTAGCTGCTGAAGTGCTCGGCGTCTTCGATATCCACCGTCACGTCGGTGCCGTACTCGATGGTACCGAGGGTGGTGGCCATCGACTTGAAGACATTGGCACTGTGGTGAAAACGGATCCGCTCGGGGGTGGCGGTTTCCAGGCGATGAGGGCCACAGATACCGGACATCCAGGTCCTGGCCCCTTCAAGGTCATAGTGATCGATACGAATATCGCGACTCTGCGGATCGGCTTTGCTACTCATCACGGCACACCCACGGCAATATTTTTTCAGTGCACTCTGACGGCGCACCTCTGGTTTGGACGGAGCAAGTTCCAGACCACTCGACCCGCTCCCTGAGTCGATGGATAGCAATCGCCGAATAAGCGGATAACCCGGCGCAGCAGAGCAGGATAGTCGCCCTGG
This sequence comes from Pseudomonas sp. Irchel 3H3, assembly GCF_900187635.1. Lineage (NCBI taxonomy): Bacteria > Pseudomonadati > Pseudomonadota > Gammaproteobacteria > Pseudomonadales > Pseudomonadaceae > Pseudomonas > Pseudomonas sp. Irchel 3H3. The sequence continues at coordinate 22,007 of NZ_FYEC01000037.1, forward strand.
CACAGTCCTCCAAACTGGGCAAAACAGTACCTCAATGCTGCCGGTTGAGGCAGCCGTTCATCGTTTGGGGCGCAGCGATGGGTATTCGCTGCCCAGGTGTTACCCGCACCCACTGCCCGTTGTCGGCCCCAGCGGATTTTGTGGATTGCCTTCGTCGAGTAACCGGATAGACCCTGCCCCGCCCCGCTCTCTCTAATGTGCGCACCGATTAGCTTGAATAAAAAAAGGCGCAGACCCATGAGTGGCGAGAAAAACCTCGAGCAGTGGAAAACGTTTATCGAAGGTTGTCTGGACTTCCGTCCGGTGGAGGGCGTGTTTCGCATTGCCCGGGAGATGTTCACCGAACCGCAGCTGTTCGACCTGGAAATGGAGCTGATCTTCGAGAAGAACTGGATCTACGCCTGCCACGAAAGCGAGCTGGCCAATAACCACGACTTCGTCACCATGCGTGCCGGACGCCAGCCGATGATCATCACTCGCGACGGTGACGGCCAGCTCAATGCACTGATCAACGCTTGCCAGCATCGCGGCACCACCCTGACCCGGGTCGGCAAGGGCAACCAGTCGACCTTCACCTGCCCATTCCATGCCTGGTGCTACAAAAGCGACGGTCGCCTGGTCAAGGTCAAGGCCCCGGGCGAGTACCCGGAAGGCTTCGACAAGGCCACTCGCGGCCTGAAGAAGGCGCGCATCCAGAGCTACAAGGGGTTTGTGTTCATCAGCCTCGATGTGCAGGGCAGCGACAGCCTGGAAGACTTCCTGGGTGACGCCCGGGTGTTCTTCGACATGATGGTCGCGCAGTCGCCCACCGGCGAACTGGAGGTGCTGCCCGGCAAGTCGGCCTACACCTACGATGGCAACTGGAAACTGCAGAACGAGAATGGCCTGGATGGCTACCACGTCAGCACGGTTCACTATAACTACGTGGCCACGGTGCAGCATCGCCAGCAGGTCAACAGCGAAAACGGCAGCGCCGGCGGCAGCACCCTGGACTACAGCAAGCTCGGTGCCGGCGATGCCAACACCGATGACGGCTGGTTCGCCTTCAACAACGGGCACAGCGTGTTGTTCAGTGACATGCCCAACCCCTCGGTACGCTCCGGCTACGCGACCATCATGCCGCGCCTGATCGAAGAACACGGCCAGCAAAAGGCCGAATGGATGATGCATCGCCTGCGCAACCTGAATGTCTACCCGAGCCTGTTTTTCCTCGACCAGATCAGCTCGCAGTTGCGCATCATCCGCCCGGTGGCGTGGAACAAGACCGAGATCATCAGCCAGTGCCTGGGGGTGAAAAACGAGTCGGACGCCGACCGCGAAAACCGCATTCGCCAGTTCGAGGACTTCTTCAACGTCTCCGGCCTTGGCACTCCAGACGACCTGGTGGAGTTCCGTGAAGCCCAGCGCGGTTTCCAGGCACGCCTGGAGCGCTGGAGCGATATCTCCCGCGGCAGCCATCGCTGGGCCACAGGCGCCACGCCCAACAGCGAGGCCATCGGCATCTCTCCAGCCATGACCGGCACCGAGTTCACCCACGAAGGGCTTTACGTCAACCAGCATGCCAACTGGCAGAAGTTCCTGCTCGACGGCCTGGACAAACAATCCCTGAAGCTGCGTGAGGTGTGACCATGAATGCGCAATTGCAGTATCAGATCGAGCAGTTTTTCTACCGCAAGTCCGAGTTGTGCGACGCCAAGGACTGGGACGCCTACCTCCAGCTGTTCGCTGAGCAGAGCGAGTTCCACCTGCCGCAATGGGACTCCGAGCACGTCTACACCCAGGACCCCAAGCGCGAGATGTCGCTGATCTACTACGCCAACCGTTCTGGCCTGGAAGACCGGGTGTTTCGCCTGCGCACCGGCAAGGCCGCCTCGGCCACGCCCATGCCGCGCACCCTGCACCTGATCAATAACGTGCGGATCAGTGAGCTGCCCCAGGGCGAACTGGAGGTGCGCCTGAACTGGCACACCCTGTTCTACCGCCTGGCCACTTCCGAGCAGTTTTATGGCAATGCCACCTATCGCCTGACGCCGCACAACGACAGCTGGCTGATCACCCGCAAGCACGTGCTGCTGCTCAACGACGCCATCAACTCGGTGCTCGACTTCTACCACTTGTGACCTGTAGCAGCTGCCGAGCCCACGAGGCGCGCCAATCCCCAAGGGCGGTCCTGCGGACACGCAACGCAGCCTCGCGGGCTCGACAGCTGCTACGGCTTTTTTGGAGTTGTGAATGAACCATAAGGTCGCGTTCAGCTTTGCCGACGGCAAGACCCTGTTCTTTCCCGTGCAGGCCAACGAAATACTGCTCGATGCCGCGCTGCGCAATGGCATCAAGATTCCCCTGGATTGCCGCGAAGGGGTCTGTGGCACGTGCCAGGGTCGCTGTGAATCCGGCGATTACAGCCAGGACTATGTGGATGAGGAAGCCCTCTCCAGCCTGGACCTGCAACAGCGCAAGATGCTCACCTGCCAGACCCGGGTGAAGTCCGATGCCGCCTTCTACTTCGACTTCGCGTCCAGCCTGTGCAACGCCGCCGGGCCGGGCCAGCTCAGCGGCACCGTCAGCCAGGTCACCCAGGTCTCGGCCAGCACCGCGATCCTGCACCTGGCGCTGGAGCCCGGCGCACCGCTGCTGGACTTCCTCCCGGGGCAATACGCACGGCTGCTGATTCCCGGCACCAGCAGCAAACGTTCCTACTCGTTCGCCAACCGCCCCGACGCCAGCAATCAGCTGCAGTTCCTGATTCGCCTGCTGCCGGACGGCGCCATGAGCAACTACATCCGCCAGCGTTGCCAGGTCGGCGATCGCATCGAACTGGAAGCGCCACTGGGGGCGTTTTACCTGCGCCACATCACCCGGCCACTGGTGCTGGTGGCCGGCGGCACCGGTTTGTCGGCGCTGTTGGGGATGCTCGACGAAATGGCCGCACGCGGTTGTGATCAGCCGGTGCACCTGTACTACGGGGTGCGCGATGCAGCCGACCTGTGCGAGTCCGCGCGCATCCGGGCCTACGCCCAGCACCTGCCGGGATTTCGCTACACCGAGGTGGTCAGCGAACCCACGCCAGCCTGGACCGGCAAGCGCGGCTACATCGCCGAGCACTTCGATGCCAGCCAATGGCGCGACAGCGCCGCCGACATGTACGTCTGTGGACCACCGCCGATGGTCGAGTCGATCAAGACCTGGCTGGCGGCGCAAAGCCTGGAAAAGGTGCAGCTTTATTACGAAAAGTTCACCGAAAGCAACGTCTGACGCTCACAAACGGGCGGTAATTGAATAAGCTGTCGGGGTGCAACACAGCCGGACCAAAACAACTAGAAGGTAACCAGATGGCGGATGAAATACAGCAACAGGGCACACTCAAGCGAGGGCTGAAGAACAGACATATCCAGCTGATCGCCTTGGGTGGTGCCATTGGCACAGGGTTGTTCCTCGGCTCCGCAGGTGTACTCAAGTCAGCGGGCCCCTCGATGATTCTCGGCTATGCGATTGCCGGGTTCATCGCTTTCCTGATCATGCGCCAGCTCGGCGAAATGATTGTCGAGGAACCGGTCGCCGGTTCTTTCAGCCACTTCGCCCACAATTACTGGGGCGGGTTTGCCGGTTTCCTGTCCGGCTGGAACTACTGGGTGCTGTACGTGCTGGTGGGCATGGCGGAGCTGACCGCCGTCGGCAAGTACATCCAGTTCTGGTGGCCGGAGGTGCCGACCTGGGTCAGCGCGGCGGTGTTCTTTGTGCTGGTCAACCTGATCAACACCATGAACGTCAAAGTGTTCGGCGAGATGGAGTTCTGGTTCGCGATCATCAAGGTCGTGGCCATCATCGGCATGATCGCCCTCGGTTGCTACATGCTGTTCAGTGGTACCGGCGGCCCGCAGGCCTCGGTGAGCAACCTGTGGGAACACGGCGGGTTCTTCCCCAATGGCACCACCGGCCTGCTGATGGCGATGGCGTTCATCATGTTCTCCTTCGGTGGCCTGGAGCTGGTGGGCATCACCGCTGCCGAGGCCAGCGAGCCGCGCAAAGTGATTCCCAAGGCGATCAACCAGGTGGTTTACCGGGTGCTGATCTTCTACGTCGGCGCACTCACCGTGCTGCTCTCGCTGTACCCTTGGGACCAACTGTTGCAGACCCTCGGCGCTTCCGGCGATGCCTACAGCGGCAGCCCGTTCGTGCAGATCTTTGCCTTGATCGGCAGCGACACGGCGGCGCAGATCCTCAACTTCGTGGTCCTGACCGCGGCGCTCTCGGTGTATAACAGCGGCGTCTACTGCAACAGCCGCATGCTCTACGGCCTGGCCGAACAGGGCGATGCACCCAAGCAGTTGATGAAGCTGACCAAGCAAGGCGTGCCACTGCTGGCGTTGAGCGTTTCGGCGCTGGTCACCCTGCTGTGCGTGGTGGTCAACTACGTGGCACCCCACGGTGCGCTGGAGCTGTTGATGGCCCTGGTAGTTGCTTCGCTGATGATCAACTGGGCGCTGATCAGCCTGACGCACTTGAAGTTCCGCAAGGCCATGCACCTCAAAGGCATCGTCCCGGGCTTCAAGGCATTCTGGTCGCCCTACACCAACTATCTGTGCCTGGCCTTCATGCTCATGATCGTCTGCGTGATGCTGGCGATCCCGGGCATACGGGCGTCGGTGTTCGCGATTCCGGTCTGGGTCGCGATCCTGTACGTGGCCTACCGCATGCGGGTTGCCCGCACACGAGCGCTGTCGGTCGCGCGATAACCGTCAGCCAATAAAAAGCCCCGGCATTCGCTGAATGCCGGGGCTTTTTACTGTCTGCGTAAACCACAATCCCTGTGTTCAGAGGGTGGAGCGCACGCGCCACAGTTCAGGGAACAGCACGGTGTCGAGCATCTTGCGCAGGTAACCCACGCCTTCGGTGCCGCCGGTGCCTGGCTGGAAGCCGATGATCCGCTCGACCGTGGTCACATGGCGGAAGCGCCACTGGCGGAACGAGTCTTCGAGGTCGATGAACTTCTCGGCCAACTGGTACAGGTCCCAGTATTGCGTAGGGTTCTTGTAGACCACTCGCCAGGCGGCTTCGACCGAGGCGTCATGGGCGGTTGGCTGGGTCGGGTCGCAGGTCAGGCGCTGCGGGTCGATCGCCAGGCCGGCGCTGACCATCAGGCGAATCGCCTCGTCGTACAGCGATGGCGTGGCCAGCGACTGCTGCAGTTCGGCCAGAAGTTCCGGACGGTGGGCATGGGGGCGCAACAGGGTGGCGCTCTTGTTGCCAAGGATGAATTCGATCTCGCGGTACTGGAACGACTGGAAGCCCGACGACTGCCCGAGAAATGGCCGGATCGCGTGGTATTCGGTGGGGGTCATGGTCGCCAGCACGGTCCAGGCATGCACCAGTTGGTCGAAGATCCGCGACACCCGCGCCAGCATCTTGAACGCTGGCGGCAGCTCGCCCAGGCGCACGTGTTCACGGGCCGCCTTGAGTTCGTGCAGCATCAGTTTCATCCACAGCTCGGATGTCTGGTGCTGGATGATGAACAGCATTTCGTTATGGTCCGGCGACAACGGGTGCTGGGCGCTGAGAATCCGCCCCAGGTCCAGGTAGTCGCCGTAGCTCATGGAGTCGGAGAAATTCAGCTCGGCGTTATGCCATTCGTCTGTCTGGTTGCCCGGGGAATAGGGACATTGGCTCATTGCGCAGGCTCCTCAAGTGGCGATGTATTCAGCGGACGCAAAATCGCCCGGACCGGGCTGGCGTCAAGATTGGCAAAGCGCAGCGGCAAGGCGATCAGTTCGTAGTCACCTTCCGGCACGTCATCGAGGACGATCCCTTCGAGGATCGCCATGCCATGGCGAGCGACGGCGTTGTGCGCGTCCATGGTCTTGGATTGTTGCGGGTCGAGGGACGGTGTATCGATACCGATCAGGCGCACGCCGAGGCTGGCCAGCAGGTCCACGGTGTCCTTGGCCACGGCAGTGAAGTCCGGGTCCCAGGCGGCCAGCGGTACCTGGCGGTAGGTGCGCAACAGCACCCGCTCCGGCAACTGTTGCAGACGCCCGGCAAGCTGCTCGGGCTGCACCAGGGCGCCGCTGTCCAGGCAATGCAGGACGCGGCACGGGCCCATGTAGACCTCCAGCGACACCTCGCCGATGGGCGCACCGTCCGGGCTGTAATGCAGGGGCGCGTCGACGTGGGCGCCGGTGTGCGGCGACAGGGTAATGCGCCCGACGTTGACCGGGCACTCGGGACCGAACGTCCAGACCCGCTCTTCCTGGAAGGGTGTATCACCCGGCCAGGTGGGTGTCGCGGTGCTCAAGGGTGGGCTGATGTCCCACCAGGATGGTGTTTTTTTCATTGTTCAAATCTCGGCTTGCTCACGCGTGAATGATACGAGCGAAACCCCTGAACTTTCTTGCGAAAAACTTCGGCATTCAGCAAATGTTTCGCACTTAATGCTAAAAAACTGCCGTTTTTCCGATAGAAATTTCACGCCGTGCCACCCCTATTCAACGCTGCCCTTGACTCTCCCCCGTGGGGTCGACTTTATCCTCGCGCCTCGACTATCGCGGGGTAAGCACATGAGCAAACGGATACTGGTGATTCTCGGCCATCCTTCGAGCCAGAGTTTCTGCGGCGCCCTCGCCGATCACTACGTGCAGGCGGCCCGGGAGGCCGGGCATCAAGTGCGCGAGCTGCGCCTGGGTACCTTGAGTTTCGACCCGATCCTGCGCGAAGGCTACCAGCAGGTCCAGCCACTGGAAGCCGACCTGCTCAAGGCCCAGGAGGACATCACCTGGGCCGAGCACCTGACACTGGTCTACCCGATCTGGTGGGGGGCCATTCCCGCGTTGCTCAAGGGCTTTTTCGACCGGGTGCTGCTTCCCGGCTTTGCCTTCAAGTACCGCCCGGGCAAAGCCTTTCCGCAAAAGCTGCTGCAGGGGCGCACCGCCGATCTGTTGGTGACCATGGACACCCCGCCCTGGTACTACCGCTGGGTGTATCGCATGCCCGGGTTGCACCAGGTGCGCAAGACCACCCTGGCGTTCTGCGGCATCCGCCCGCGCACCACCCTGACCTTCGGCCCGCTGCTGAACTCGACCGCACGTCAGCGCCAGACCTGGCTGGCACGCGCCAAGGCTATCGCTCAGGGGTAAGTCTCAGGGATAATCCGCCGCGTTATCCGGGACATCCACGAAAAAGGGACTTTTCATGTACATCGGTAAAGCGGCGAAACTGTCCGGCACCACCATCAAGAGCATTCGTCACTACGAAGACATCGGCCTGTTGCCGCCTGCCCAGCGCCAGGGCAAGTACCGCATCTACGACCAGCAGAGCGTCGAGTTGCTGAGTTTCATCAAGTGCGCCCAGCAACTGGGTTTCAAGCTCAAGGAAATGCAGGCGATGTTCGAGCCGCACCGTGGCCAGACTCCGCCCTGGAACCTGGCGCACCAGGCGATCACCGACAAGAAGCGGCAACTGACCGACACCATCAAGCAACTGACCCGCCAACACCAGCAATTGAGCGCGTTGCAGGCCAGCCTGGCCCAGGTGCAGGACCAGTGCACACTGGAGCGGGTCTGAGGCGCAGCGCGTTTCTGGGCAGCTGAGTGTCGAGCACAGACAACTGAGCCTGCGCCGGGCGCTATAGGGTGGGACTTCATTCCTGCCCAACGCCCGGAGTCAGCATGTCCCAACCCATTACCGTCCTTCGTGATACCCACCCGTTACCAGTGCTCGACGCCTGCAAATGGGAAAAGCTCGAAGGCGACCCGCACACCGTCAACCTCAACGCCTACACCAGCGAGGATGGCAGCAAGATCATGGGCACCTGGATCTGCACGCCAGGCAAATGGCGAGTCGACTATGTGAAGTGGGAGTACTGCCATTTCCAGGAAGGCTACTGCGTGATCACCCCGGACGGCATGGCGCCGATCCATCTGCGTGCGGGTGACATCTTTGTGGTCGAGCCGGGGATGAAAGGCACCTGGGAAGTGGTGGAGACCGTGCGCAAGTACTTTGTGTTTGCTTGAGCATTGCATCCGGTAATGGGTGCAAAACCACTGTGAGAGCGGGCTTGCCCGCGAATGCGCCAGCACCGTCAACGTTGATATTGACTGTGCCGGCCTCTTCGCGGGCAAGCCCGCTCCCACAGGTTTTTATGCGTATGCGGGATCTGTGTGTACCACAGATCCAATGTGGGAGCGGGCTTGCCCGCGATGGGGCCGGCACAGCCAGCATTTACGGCCACTGACACACCACCATCCCTGGCAAGCCCGGACCCACAGGCTTTTGTGTGTGTGTGGCGGTGCCTGTTTTACTGCGGCTTGCGGTAGCTGTTGATGATGGCCGAGAAATCCTGGCCACCTTCACCGCGCAGGCTCATGGCCTGGTACAGCTGCTGGGCCACCGCGCCCATTACCACAGGCTGATGCGCCTGGCGTGCTGCCTCGGTGGCCAGGCCGAGGTCCTTGAGCATCAGTTCGGCACCAAAACCACCGGTGTAGCCGCGCGAAGCTGGCGCGGTTTCCACCACCCCAGGCCAGGGGTTGTACATCTCCGAACTCCAGCAACGGCCGGTCGAGCTATTGATGATCCCCGCCAGCACGCCGGTGTCGATCCCCAGCGCGTCGCCCAGGGCCATGGCTTCACTGACGCCAACCATGGAAATGCCCAGCAGCAGGTTGTTGCAGATCTTGGCGATCTGCCCGGTGCCGACTTCACCGCAGTGCACGATGTTGCGGCCCATCTGCGCCAGCACCGGTTGCAGGGTGGCGAACAGCTCCACCGTGGCGCCGACCATGAAGGTCAGGGTGCCGGCCGCCGCACCACCGGTGCCGCCGGACACCGGTGCGTCAGCCATGGTTACGCCCTGCTTGGCTGCCGCTGCGGCGACATCGCGGGCGGTCTGCGGGTCGATGGTGCTGCAGTCCACCGCCGGGACCCCTTTGCCGATCCCCGCCAGTACGCCGTCTTCACCCAGCCAGACGCTGCGCACATGCACCGCGGCCGGCAGCATGGTGATCACCAGTTCGGCACCCTGCGCGGCTTCACGGGCCGTGGCGCTGATGTGCCCGCCCAGTTGCTCCAGCTCGGCCAGCACCGCCTTGTTCAGGTCGACCAGGTTCAACGAATGGCCGGCCTTGATCAGGTTGCGCGCCATCGGCGCGCCCATGTTGCCCAGACCAATAAACGCAATCTTCATGATGTCGGGCTCCTTAGCGCAGGTTGATCGTGGTGTTCACACCGTCGTTGACGCTGTTGTCATCAAACCAGCGGCTGGTGACGGTCTTGGTCTGAGTGTAGAACTGCACCACTTGCTTGCCATACGGGCCCAGGTCGCCGAGCTTGGAGCCACGGGAACCGGTGAAGCTGAAAAACGGCACTGGCACCGGGATCGGGATGTTGATACCCACCTGGCCGACGTCGATTTCGCTCTGGAACTTGCGCGCCGCCGCCCCGCTCTGGGTGAACAGGCCGGTACCGTTGCCGAACGGGTTGGCGTTGACCATGGCGATCGCCTGGTCAAGGGTGTCGACTTCGAGCACCACCAGCACCGGGCCGAAGATTTCCTGGGTGTAGATCTGCATGTCGGTGGTCACCCCGGAGAACAGGGTCGGGCCGACGAAGTTGCCTTGCTCGAAGCCCGGGACGCTAATCTCGCGACCATCGAGTTCCAGCTTGGCGCCTTCCTTGATACCGCTTTCGATCAGGTCGAGGATCCGTGCCTTGGCGCGCTTGGAGATCACCGGGCCGACATCGGTGCCTGGCTCACTGCCGGCATTGACCTTGAGTTTTTGCGCCAGCGCCTTAAGGTCCGGCAGCCATTGCTTGGCCGCACCTACCAGGACCACTACCGAGGTGGCCATGCAGCGTTGCCCGGCCGCACCGAAACCGGCACCGACCAGGGCGTTGAGGGTTTGCTCGCGGTTGGCATCCGGCAGTACCACGGCGTGGTTCTTGGCGCCCATCATCGATTGCACGCGTTTGCCGTGCTTGCCGGCCAGGTCGTAGACGTGGGTGCCAACCGCGGTCGAACCGACGAAGGACACCGCCTTGATGTCCTTGTGGGTGCACAGCGCATCCACCACGTCCTTACCGCCGTGCACCACGTTGAGCACACCGGCCGGTACGCCGGCTTCGATCGCCAGTTCCACCAGCAGCAAGGTCGACAGCGGGTCCTGTTCGGACGGCTTGAGCACGAAGGTGTTGCCGCAGGCGATGGCCATCGGGAACATCCACAGTGGGATCATCGCCGGGAAGTTGAATGGGGTGATGCCAGCGCACACACCGATAGGCTGGCGCAGGGTATAGGTGTCAACGCCGCCGGCGACGTTCTCGGCAAACTCGCCCATTTGCAGGGTGCCGATGGAACAGGCGTGCTCGACCACTTCCAGGCCACGGAAAATGTCGCCTTCAGCGTCGGCGATGGTTTTGCCCTGCTCGGCACTGAGGACCACGGCGATGCGCTTGGAGTGCTCGCGAATCAAGGCCTGGAGCTTGAGCATGATGCGCATCCGCGCGCCGATCGGGGTCAGCTTCCAGGTCTGGAACGCACGATGGGCGGCGTCGATGGCAGCGTTGACTTCTTCAGCGGTGGCAAACGGCACCTTGGCCAGCACTTGCTGGGTCGCCGGATTGACGATGTCGTGCCATTCGGTGGTCTTGGACTCGACCCATTGACCGTCGATCAACAGCTTGGCCGTTTGCACGGTGGTTTCGTTGGGCGTGAGGGATGCGTTCATGCTGGTCTCCGGGACTTATAGTTATGCTGGGAGCCAAGGCGAACAAGCCGCCTTGAGATGAGGCGTGGACCGCGACGTGGTGGGCGGACTGTTTTTGGAGTATAGATGTGCAAACTTCTAATAAGAACGCACATAAAAGCCGGTCCAACATGCAAAAAAACATCACATCGCTGGGCTCCCTGAACTGGGATGACTTGAAGTTTTTCCTCGAGGTGGCCCGTACCCGCAAGGCCAGCACGGCCGCCAAACGCCTGGCCGTGGATTACACCACGGTGTCGCGGCGCATCAGTTCGCTGGAAGGCGCCCTGGGCACCCTGCTGTTCGAGAAGTCGCGGACCAACGGCTTTGTCCTCACCGCCGAGGGCCAGCGCCTGCTGGGCTATGCCGAGTCGATAGAAAGCACCCTGCACATGGCGTGCGAGCAGGTGTCAGGTTCGGGGGTGGCGTTGTCCGGGCATGTGCGCATGGGCTGTACCGAAGGCTTCGGCAGCTTTTTCATCACGCCGCAGTTGAGCCACTTCGTCGATGCCTACCCGGCGATCTCGGTGGACATCCTGCCGCTGCCGCACTTCATTAGCCTGTCCAAGCGCGAAGCGGACATCGTCATTGCTCTTGAGCGTCCGGAACACGGGCCGTATGTCTGCTGCAAACTCTGCGACTACCGCCTGCAGCTGTACGCGACCCAGGACTACCTCGACCAACACCCGCCCATCCGTCGCCCGGCGGACCTGGCCCAGCATCAGTTCATCAGTTATGTCGACGACCTGGCCTTCAGCTCGGAGCTGCTGTACCTGGCCAACGTCCTGCCCGGCGCCAGCGCCAACCTGCGCAGCACCAGCGTGATCGCCCAATTCGTCGCCGCCCAGCAAGGCCGCTCGCTGGCGATCCTGCCGTGCTTCCTGGCAGCCCAGGATGCACGGCTGCTGCCGGTGCTACCGGCAGAAATCAACATCACCCGACAGTTCTGGATGTACTGCCGCGAGGACCTGCGCAAGCTCAAGCGGATCACCCTGCTCTGGGATTACATCCGTAACGTGACCGAGCAGAACCAGGGGTTGTTGATGGGTGAGACCCGCCAGATACACTTTGCCGATTAGTCGGCGCTGACCACGATGGCCACGCGGCGGTTTTCGGTGCGGCCGCTGGCGGTTTTGTTCGAGGCTACCGGTACGCTGCTGCCGAGGCCGCGCAGTTGGACGTTTTCTTCACGCATGCCGACGCGGGTCAGTACGTTGCGCACGCTCTTGGCGCGGCGCATGGACAGTTGCTGGTTGTAGGCTTCCTTGCCGGAGGCGTCGGTGTGGCCGTCGACTCGCACGCGGTCGATGCCAACTCCCAGTAGCGCCTTGCCGATGCGCTCGACAATTTCCGTGCTCTGCGCGTTGAGGCTTTCCACGTCGCTGCCGAACAGCACCTTGCCCGACAGGCCAAACGCCCAGCCTTCGTCAGTCAGTTCGAACCCCTGCTGTTTGAGCACGGCGATCTGCGCGGGGGTCAGGCCCTTTTGCGGCGCCGTCTGGCACCCGGTCAAGGCCAGCAGGGCCATGAACAGGGTCAGGGTGAAGAATCGAAGGGAACGCTGGGTAACTGAGAACACGAGGTTAGCTCCTGGTTTTAAGATTGGCGGCAAGGTGCTCCGACCGTGCCGTGTATTGCCCGCCTCGGGAGAGGCGTTTGGCCTGGTACATCGCCGCGTCGGCGGAATGTAACAAGGTGCCAGGGGTGGCACCATGATCCGGGTAAAGCGCGATCCCGACACTCAGCGAGGTCTGGACCGAGGAGCCATCAGGCAACTGCACCGGCAGTGCCATGCTGGCGATGATCTTGCCGGCAATGCGCTCGGCATCTTCGATCTTGTGCAGAGGGGTCAGCAGCACGGCAAACTCATCGCCACCGAGCCGCGCCACCAGGTCTTCTTCGCGCAATTGCGCACGTACCCGGGTGGCCACCGCTACCAGCACCGCATCGCCGGCCGCGTGCCCGTAGTTGTCGTTGATGCCCTTGAACCGATCGCTGTCGAGAAACAGCACGGCCACTCGTTCGTTGTACTTGCTGGCACTGCGCACGGCCCGCGCCAGCCGCCCTTCGAAGAAGGCCCGGTTGGGCAACCCGGTGAGGCTGTCGTGATTGGCCTGGTGCGCCAGGCTTTCGTTTTCGCTCTGCAGGTGGGTCTGCCAGGACTCCAGTTCGTCGAGCAAGGCATTGAAGTCGTTGCCCAGGCTGTCCAGCTCGGCGATGCGCGCCGGCGGCACGCGCTGGTCAAAGGCGCGTTCGCTGCGGGCCGCGTGCGCCACTCGCGCCAGGCTGCGCAGCGGCCCGGTGATGCCCTTGAGTTGGCGCCGCGCGAGGAACAACGCAACCCAGGCGCTGAGGGCGCTGCACAGGATAATCCCCGCCAGGCCGCTGAGCAGGAAGCGCATCAGGCTGCCGCCATGGCCGATGATCAGGATGCTGCCGACTTCCCGGTCCTGATGGACGATGGGCATGCGGATCGGTTCTTCCAGCACGCGGCGGGCGATCTGCACTTCCAATGCCGAGACCAGCCCGTGTTCCCCACGCTGCCAGCGGGCCAACAACTGGCCCTGGGCATCGAACACCTGCGCGTCGGCCACTTCTTCGGTGGAGGCGATCAAGGCCAGCGCTTCGTTGGCGGCGGCCTTGTCGTTGAACACCACCGCCGCTTCCACGGTGTAATTGATGGAACGGGCGATCAGGTGCAGGTTGTGATCGGCATACACCCGCAACGCCAGCACACCGAGCACTGTCAGGGACAAGCTGGTCATGGCCACCCCGACCAGCGCCACGATCAGGTTGCCACGGCCAATGACTGAACGCAGGGTCGGACGCCCGTCTCGGTTGAACAGGTTCATGGCGCTACCGACTTGCGACGCGAGAGTTGCAATACGCTGGGGTGAATGCGCACGCCGCTGCGCGCCACCGAGTCGAGGTTGACCTCGAACGACACTTGCTGGTCGCTGACTCGCAAGCAAAACAGGCTGCCCACCGCGCAATGCTCGTCGGCCTCGCTGATGCTGAGCACCGGGTGCCCGATCAACGAGGTGAACAAGCCACTGCGTTCCTCGGCGCTCAGTTCGCCGATATAGACCGCATCACATTCAGTGGCGATAGCCGGGTAGCTCGCCAACAGTCGGCGCACCAACACCGGACGGCCGGTGGCCTGGGTGGTGCCCTTGACCAGGTCGTCGGTGTATTGGGTAGGGCCGAGGAGGCACAGGCGCAATTTTTCGGGTTCGACCGGCCAGCGGGCGTAGCTGAGAATCCCCAGCACCACCTGGGTCACCGAGCGGGCGCGCTGGTCGGCCATGCTGGCCGGCAATCGGCTCTCGGCGAACAGTTGCACGCTGAACAGACAGAGAATCCCAGCCAGCACCAAGCGCTTGCAGCTCATCATGGATTCTGTCGTCCAGACAGCCAGCTTCATGCGGGGATTCTCGTTGATTTCGACAAAATGATGCCGCAACGATAGCACAGCGCCGATACCCCGGCGAGGACGCCCCGCCTGCCAGCCCGCGGGGCTATGCCGTTTGTTGCAGCACTGGCGAGACGCTGAGGAAGCTGACCGATCGGTCACCTATCGCTGGCGTCCGCCAATTCCAGCATCAGCCCGCTCAAGCGCTTGACCTTGCGCTTGACCGCCTCTTCAAACACCCCGCTGCGCGACTCGATCAGGCTGAACCAATCCTTGGCCCGGGTGATGCCGGTGTAGATCAGTTCCTTGGTCAGCACCGGGTTGAGGGCGTCCGGCAGAATCAGCGCGGTGTGGGCGAATTCCGAGCCCTGGGATTTGTGCACGGTCATGGCGTAGACGGTCTCTACATCGTTGAGCCGACTGGGCAACACGAACCGTACCCCGCCCCGCCCGTCGTTGCGGGCAAAGGCCACGCGCAGCACCTGCTTGCCGCCAGGCAGGGCATCGCGCTCAGGTAATTTGAGGGCGATGCCGATGTCGCCGTTCATCAAGCCCAGGCCGTAGTCGTTGCGGGTCATCAGCACCGGACGACCTTCGTACCACTGCTGGTCGCTGTCGATCAGCCGGGCCTTGAGCAGCGCCGCGGTGATGCGCTGATTGAGTCCTTCGACGCCCCAGGGTCCCTTGCGCACCGCGCACAGCAGCTGGAACGCATCGAAGGCCTGCAACACCTGCCGCGCCCAATCCGTCCACACCTGATCCTCAGGCACGGCGTCCGGGCTGGGGCGCTGGTTGCGCAACAGGCTCAGGTAATGCCGGTAACCCTGCGGCCCGTCACCGTGACCTTCCAGCAACAGGCGCTCCAGGGCCCGGTCCTGCTCGCCCTTGAGCGCCAGGACAAACAGGTCGGCGTGACTGCGGGCCGCCAGCAACTTGCGCGCCTCCTCAGCCTGCTGCTGGTTGACCCAGCGCGCCAACTGGCCGATGCCACTGCCTTCGCCAAAGCGCCGCGAGTGACGCAACATCACCACTTGTTGCGCCAGCGGGTGGCTGGCGTCGAGGTCTTCCTGCAGGCCGCTGCTGCCCAGGTCCTCAACGCTGACCGTCTCCAGCCAGGCCCGGGTCTGCGGGCTGTACCAGCCAGCTTCGGCATCCCGGCACAGGTCGCCCAGCACGGCACCGGCTTCCACCGACGCCAGTTGGTCCTTGTCGCCCAGCAGCACCAGGCGGGCATGGAGCGGCAAGGCGTCGAGCAGATTGGCCATCATTTCCAGATCGATCATCGACGCCTCATCCACCACCAGCACGTCCAGCGGCAGGCGATTGCCAGCGTGATGGCGAAAGTGCCGAGTGCCGGGACGGCTGCCCAGCAGGCGGTGGACCGTGGTTACGTCAGCGGGGATCTTGTCCCGCACCGCGTCGGCGACCTGCAGGCTGCGTACCTGTTGGCTGATGGACTCGGTGAGGCGCGCGGCTGCCTTGCCCGTCGGAGCCGCAAGGCGAATGCGCAGCGGCTTGCCCGCCTCCACGGCAGGCGCCTGGAGCAACGCCAGCAAGCGCACCACGGTGGTGGTCTTGCCGGTGCCCGGTCCGCCGGTAATGATGCTGAAGGCACTGCGGGTGGCCAGGGCACAGGCGAGCTTCTGCCAGTCGATCGGCGCACCGGCGCGCGCCTGGCCGAACAGCCCGCCCAGGCGCTCGGGCAGGTCGACCGGGGTCGGTTCGGCGGCGACCAGGCGCTGGCGCAGCGCCTGGTCGATGCGCCGTTCGTAGGCCCAGTAGCGGCGCAGGTACAGGCGTTTGCCGGACAGCACCAACGGGCGCTGCAGGGTTTCTTCACGTCCATCGGCGGCCAGCGCCACCAACGGGCTGGAGGCCAGCACCTTGCACCAGTGCGCGCCGTCCAGGCCTTCGAGCAATTGCGAGGGCAACAACTGGGCGCCAGTCTGCACGTCGCCTTCCGGTGGCAAGGACAGGGCGAAGTCCGGCGCTTTGAGGGTCTCGAACAGGTCGAGGCAGACGTGACCATGCCCCAGTTGGTGACTGGTCAAGGTCGCCGCCAGCAGCACCAGTGGATCGTCTTGCGGCGCCCGCTCGTGGAGGAAGGCGACGAAGGCTTTGTCCAGCGCGCGCAACCAGCCGCGCTCGACCCAACGCTCCAGCAGCAGCAACAAATCGCCGGCGCTGCTCAGGGGCTGGAGTTGCGCCAGGCTCTCGGCCGTCAGCGGCGTGGGTAACAGGTCGGCAAAGGAACGGTTCATAGCAATACACCCTGCTCCCAGGCCGGTTCAGGCTTGGCTTCTGGTTTGCCCTGGAACAAGCGGTCCAGGCGTTCGATCAGCTCGCGCGGCGGGCGGGCGAAATAGGCGCCCTGGCTCGCCGCCCGGGTACCGCGCAAAAACAGGTACAGGGCGCCGCCCATGTGCCGGTCGTAGTCGTAGTCGGCGAGGCGCGCCTTGAGTTGGCGATGCAGGGCCAGCAGGTACAGCACGTATTGCAGGTCGTAGCGATGGTCGAGAATCGACTGCTCCATTGCCTGCTCGGTGTAGGCCGAATCGTCGCTGCCCAGCCAGTTGGATTTATAGTCGGCCACGTAGTAGCGCCCGGCGTGCTCGAAGGTCAGGTCGATAAAGCCCTTGAACATGCCGTTGAGCAGCATCGACTCGGCACCCACCCGGGCGACGCCGCCGTGGGTGTATTGGCGCACCAGTTCGTCGAGCTTGAGCACATCGACTTTATGGCTGGCGAACCAGAACTCCATCTCGACCCGGTATTCGCGCAGGTTTCCGAGGACCACCGGCGGTTGCTCGGCGCCCAGGCGCAGTGGGACCTGCAGCAAGTGCTGCAGCCAGTCGCTCAGCGTGACGATCCAGCCCTGCCAGCCGCGACGGTTGCAGCGCCGGGCAATGGCGTCGTCGATCGCCTGCGGGTCGGCACTGAATCCCTCGTCACCGGCCCACTCCAGCAGGCCGTGGAGGAAGGTGCCCGGGTTGGGCCCACGCGGGAAGCGATGGATATCGCCGCCACTGGCCTGCACTTCACGGGGGGCATCGGGGTCGAGGCGTTCGTCATCGAACAGTTTTTGCGCCTGGGCACTTTCCGGGGCTTCCTCGCTGGCGGCAGCAAGGCTGTCGCCAATGCGCAGCCCACTGTAGGAGGCGATCCACCAGTTTTCCGCGGCCTTGCGCTTGGGACTCAGCGCTGCCAGCAACCGTGCGGCGTTGCGCGGCGGCTGGTACTGCTCGTCGCTGGCGGCGGGCATCGGCTGATGCTGCAACGCCGCACAACCTTGCTCCAGCGCATGTAGCCAGGCGGACAGGCCACTGGACTGCGCCAGCGCAGCACCGCCGCCGAGCACATAGCCCAGGGCCGACAGGTGCAATACCGAGCTGTTGCTGTTGCCACGCTTGAGGTCGGCGACACCCAGCCAGCACGCATGCTGGGCGCGGGTCAGGGCCACATAGAGCAGGCGCAGGTCTTCGGCCAGGCGTTCATGGTCGGCCAGGGCGATCAGCTCGGGCGTCGGGTTCAGGGTGACCTGGGGTTTGCCGCGCTCATCGTGGTAGTGCAACGGCAAGCGACTGCCATCCACCGGCTTGGCCGAGCAGATAAAGGGCAGGAACACCAGCGGGTATTCCAGGCCCTTGGATTTGTGGATGGTCACCACCTTGACCAGTTGCTCGTCGCTTTCCAGGCGCAGAATCTGTTCCTCACCCGCCTGCCCGGACAACGCCAGGTGCTCGGACAGGTGACGGATCAGTGCCTGCTCGCCGTCGAGTTCGGCGGCGGCCTGTTGCAACAGTTCCGAAAGGTGCAGCAGGTTGGTCAGCACCCGCTCGCCATCACTGCGGGCGATCAGCACTTGCGGCAACTGGAAGTCGTGGAGCAGGCGCCGTAGCATCGGCAACACGCCCTGCTTGCGCCAGACCTCGCGATACTGGCGGAACTGCATGACCCGCGTTTCCCAGGCCAGCTCATCCTGGTTCAGGCGCTCCAGTTCGCTCAGCGGCAGGTTCAAGGTGGTGCTGCCCAGGGCCGCCCGCAGCGGGCGCTCGACATCCGGTTCGGCGCACGCCTTGAGCCAGCTCAGCAGGTCATGGGCCTCCTGGGCGGCGAACACCGAGTCCTTGTCCGAGAGATAGACGCTGCGCACACCGCGGGCCGACAACTCATGGCGCACCGCTTGGGCTTCCTTGCCGTCGCGCACCAGGATCGCGATGTCGGCCGGCAACAAGCCCCTGAAGGCCTGGCTGTCGCGGACAAAACCCGCCCGCCCCTGCTGGCCGCCATTGAGCAACGCGGTGATTTGACTGGCGCAGGCCGCGGCCAGTTGCTGGCGATAGACCACCCCGGAAAGTGCCTGCTCGCTGGGCAGATGCCAGAGGTTCAGCGCCGGCACGGCCT
The DNA here is from genome assembly GCF_900187635.1 of Pseudomonas sp. Irchel 3H3. Lineage (NCBI taxonomy): Bacteria > Pseudomonadati > Pseudomonadota > Gammaproteobacteria > Pseudomonadales > Pseudomonadaceae > Pseudomonas > Pseudomonas sp. Irchel 3H3. The sequence goes on from NZ_FYEC01000037.1 coordinate 40,559, forward strand.
GGCCGTCGATCTGCAACGACTCCTTGCGCCCCTGGGATTCGACCGGGGCAAAGGGCACCGGGTTGTCACCGTTGGGCTCGCGGAACAGAAACGCGCCCCGGCCCTGCTCCCGCAGTTCGGCAGTCTGGAACACGTGGTTCACCGCCGCGACCATGCCGTGGCTGGAGCGAAAGTTGGTACCCAGGGTGTGCAGGCGGCCGGTGGTGGCCTGGCGCGCTCGCAGGTAGGTGTAGATGTCGGCGCCACGGAAGGCGTAAATCGCCTGCTTCGGGTCACCGATCAGAAACAGCCCGCACTCCGGGTCGTTGTCTTCGATGCGGTAGATGCGCTCGAAGATGCGGTACTGCACCGGGTCGGTGTCCTGGAATTCATCGATCAAGGCAACCGGGAACTGCTCACGGATCAAGGTCGCCAGGCGCTCGCCGCCATCGGCCTGCAACGCTGCGCGCAGGCGCAGCAGCATGTCGTCGAAGCCCATTTCGGCACGCCGGCGTTTCTCTTCCTCAAAACGCCCGCCCACCCACTGCGCCGCATGCTTCAACACGGCGGCGTCCGGGGTCGGCAGCGCATCGAGCCGGGCCTTCAGGCCGGCCATGGCGTCCAGCCCGGGATGGTCCGGCGCCTGGCCTTTCCAGGCTTCGGCCATGCCCTCGGGTGTCAGGCGGATGAAGCCGGTGCCAATGTCCAGTTGCTCGAGGGCTGGATCTTCGGCCCAGGCGCTGATTTTCTCGAACCAGGGCTCGAAGTAGCGCGCTTGCATCTTGCGCCCGTCGACCGCCTTGCTGGCGACGCCTTGCAGGCAGATGTCCCGCAGCTCCTGCGCCCAGACCAGCCAGGGCGCCTTGAGCGTCACCAGGGCCTCGCGCCGCTGTTCAAGACAGGCGGCGATCAACTGCTGCGGCGACTCGCCTTCGATGCTGTCGCGCTCACTGTCGAACAGGCCGCGCACTCGCGCGAGCAATGCGGCAGGTCCGCCCCAGTTGGCACGGACCCAGTTCAGCGCATCGCCCTGCATGGGATAGCAATACAGGCGCCAGTAATCACGCACCACTTCGCCGAGCAGATCGCTGTGGTCGGTTTCCAGGGATTGGGTAAACAGGCTGCCGCTGTCGAAAGCATGTTCGCGCAGCATGCGCTGGCACCAGCTGTGGATGGTCGAGACGGCTGCCTCGTCCATCCACTGCGCGGCGATGTCCAGGCGGTTGGCACAGGCGGGCCATTGCTCGGCGCGGTATTCGGCGCGCAGGTCGGCAATCAGGCTGTCGGGGGCCGGGGTCTCGTCGCGGAAAAACCGTGCGGCTTCGGCCAGGCGCGTGCGGATTCGCTCGCGCAGTTCCTTGGTGGCCGCGTCGGTGAAGGTCACGACGAGGATCTGCGGCGGCAACAATTCGCGGCCAAAGCCGCTGGTGGCGTCACCGTGGCCAAGCACCAGGCGCAGGTACAGCGCGGAGATGGTGAAGGTCTTGCCAGTGCCGGCGCTGGCTTCGATCAATTGGCTGCCGCGCAGGGGAAACGCCAGGGCCAGGGGCAATGTCGCGGTCATCAATTTGACTCCTCGCCGGTCAGTGAGCGCCAGGGTGCCACGAGCAATGGCCGGTAGAGCGCGTCGCACCAGCCGTCAAAGGTCTCGTCGGCCAACAGGGCGTTGTAGTCGGGGAACTGGCGCGCCAGGGCCGGGCTTTCGCGGCGCTCACCCTCGGAAGTCTGGCCATCGCCTTCGTAGGCCTTGCGGGCAGCGGCATCCGCCTTGAGCGGGTCGGTCTGGCCGAGCCAGGCGAAGGCGGTCTTGACCGCGATGGGCAGGGGCTGGCGCATGCCCGCTTGCCAGGCTTGCATCAGTTCACCGAGGAGCTGCTCGGCATGGGGCTGATCCAACGGGTCCAGCAGCAGGCTGTCATCACTGGCGACCAACCCGGTGGTCATCGACAGGCCGCTGGCACAGGCCACCAGGTGATTGACCCAGGGCCGGATCAGGCGATGCCACTTACGCGTCTTGGGCGATCCGATGCTGTTGGGAATGCTGGTGACTGTCAGCAACCCACCATCGCTGCGCTGATGCAGGCCACCCAGCCAACCTTCCAGGCTCACGCCCTGCAGGTTGAGCGATACGGGCAAGGCGCTGGTCAGTGGCGTAGGCCACAACTGCAGCAGGTGTTGATAACGCTGCAACAGGTCCGGCAGTGGCTCGATCAATTCACGCTGCAGGCACTCGCCAAAACCGGCCATGGGCAGCAAGCCGCTGTCCTGCAGGCGCTTGGCCTGGGCCAGCAACGCGGGCTCGGGTTGATCCAGATGACCGAGGGCGGCGGTCAGCAGACTGTCGCTCAGGCTGTAGCGCTGCAAGGCATCGAGGACGAAAGGTTCTTCGTCGGCCAGCGGCGCTTCGGCGGCTTCGAAAAATACTTTCAAGCGCTGGCTGAAAAAGTGCCGGACCGGGTTGCGCAGGAAATCCTGGAGCTGGCCCAGGGACAACGGCTCTTCTTGCACGTAGGGGTCCAGCAGTGTCGACGCTGGTTGGGCCGCGTGCTGCTCGTGCAGCAGCTGCCATTCCCGGGCATAGCTGAAGAGCCCATCGCCTTCATGGAAATAACGGGCGCTGAAGGGTTGCAACGGGTGTTCCTGGGTCAGCGCTTCGAGCAGTGCATCTGGCTCGCCGGCGAGCTTCCAGCCATTGGCCAGGTGGTCACGCAACTGTCCGATCAGCACCGAGGCCGGACGCTCGCTGTTGTCGCGGATGCTGCGCCCGACCCAACTGATGTAGAGCTGGTCCCGCGCCGAGAGCAAGGCCTCGAGCAGCAGGTAACGGTCATCCTCGCGCCGTGAACGATCGCCGGGGCGGTAGTCGCTGCCCATCAGGTCGAAGTCCAGCGGTGGTTGGGCGCGCGGGTAGTCGCCGTCGTTCATGCCCAGCAGGCACACCAACTTGAAGGGGATGGCGCGCATCGGCATCAGGGTGCAGAAATTCACCGCGCCGGCGAGGAAGCGTTGGGACAGGCGGCCCTGATCGAGGCCGGCCAACCAGGCTTCGCGCACCACCGTCAGGGGCAGCGGATCGTGCAAGCCAACTGACTCACAGGTCTCCAGCCAGGTTTCACGCAGCAATTGGAGCTGGGCCAGCAGGTAGTCATCGTGTTCGTTGCTGGCCAGGAAAAACAGCTGCATCAGCGCTTGCAACCGGCTACCCCATTGTTCGGGGGAAGCGGCCTGGCTGAGTTCATCGTGGGCGATCTGCAAGGCATCGAGCAAGGCCACCAGGGGCCCGATCAAGGCCGCATCCAGGCCACCGATTTCATCGTAGGGTTCGATGCCGTCGCAGGCCTGGCCACTGCCCACCGCGTAGCCGAGCAGCATGCGCCGTAAGCCGAAGCGCCAACTGTTCTGCTCCAGTGCGTCGGGCAGGCCGAGGCCGGCGCGTTGCTCGGCGCTCATGCCCCAGCGGATCCCGGCGCCTTCGATCCAGCGATGCAGGGTCGGCAGGTCGCGCTCCTGTACCCCGAATCGCGCGCGCAAGGCGGGCACGTCCAGCAGGTCGAGGATTTCGCTGACCGGGAAACGGCTGTCGGGCAACTTCAGCAGGTGCTCCACGGCAATCAGCAGCGGATCACGGCCGCGCTGGCCCTGGTCGGTGAGGGTAAACGGAATGAAGCGCGGATCAGTGCGCTCCAGCTGCCCGAATACCGCGCTGATGTGCGGCGCATAGCTGTCGACATCCGGCACCATCACGATCACATCCCGCGGGCGCAACTGGGGGTCGGCACTGAAGCGCGCGAGCAACTGGTCATGGAGGATCTCGACTTCCCGTTGCGCGCTGTGGGCTATGTGAAAACGGATCGACTCATCCTGCGCCAGATCCACGACTGGCCATAGTTCGCGGGTTTCGCTCAGCGGACGCAATTCGAGGATGTCGTCCTGCAGTTGGTTGAGCAGCGTCAGTGGCTGGCTTTCGCTGAACAGGTCGATACGTCCGTCGCGAAAGGCCGAGCGATAGCTGTTGGGATCGTCATAGCTGTCGAGCAGGTTGATGTAGTCGCGGCCTTGCTTGCCCCACGCCGCCAGCAGCGGGTGCGCGTGCTGATGCAGGGTTTGCGGATCGAGCACCACCGGCATCCCGGCCTTGCGCGCCTGACGCTTGTATTGGTGCCTTAACAGGTCTTTATCGGCGACGATGTCCGCCCAATGGTGTCGACAAGGGTTATGTACGCAGAGCAGCACCTGGCTGAAACGGGCCAGCCCGGCCAGTGCTTCCAGGGCCTGGGCCGGCAGCGAGGAAATACCAAAAACGATCACCCTGGACGGCAGGCCGGCAGGCGCGGTGTCGAGCCGGGTGATGGTCTCAATGAAACGTTGGTGAACCCCGGCGCGGCTCTGCGCCATGCCTTGCGCTCCGACGTCGAGCAATAGCGCACGCCACAACTCCGCCTGCCAGCAGTTGGCGGGGGTCAGCGGCTTGCTCTCGCCTCTGCCGTTGCGTAATTGATGGCGCCCGGCGGCCCAGTCTTCCAGCCAGTCGGCTCGGTACACCTGGTACTGGTCGAACAGATCGGCGAGGCGCTCAGCCAGCTGGTAGCGTTTACGCAGGTCGTTGTCGTGGGTCAGGAAGCGCTGCAGCGGTTCGAAATGTGGCTGATCGATCAGTTCGGGCAGCAAGCGCATCAGGCGCCAGGTCAGCGGGGCCTTGTCCAGCAAGGACTTGGCGGGAATCTCGGCACGCCCCAGGACCAGGCGGTACAACTGCCACATGAAGCTGCCGGGCAATTGCACATCAATGGCTGCGGCAATGCCACAACCGCCCATGTCGTCTTCTTCCGGGTCTTCGGCCAATGCCAGCTTCAGCCATTGGGCAATACCGTTGCTCTGCACCAGGGCGATTTCGTTTTCCAGGGGCGCCAGCGGATAACGCCGCATCCAACTGACCACCAGGCTACGCAGTTCATCCAGGCGGTTGCCGTGAACCACCATAAAACCAGTACTGAGTAGCGAGCCGTCCGCCATGAATGCTTCCTTGGATAAGTGCCTGAGCCAGGGCCGAACCTTAGCATTTTGTGGCAGCCTGGTGCCGCCCGAAACAGGCACAGTAGGGTGCGCACTTTCTCGCGGACAAAAACAAAACCCCTACCTGCATACGCAGATAGGGGTTTCGGAATTTAATCTTGACGATGACCTACTCTCACATGGGGAAACCCCACACTACCATCGGCGATGCATCGTTTCACTGCTGAGTTCGGGATGGGATCAGGTGGTTCCAATGCTCTATGGTCGTCAAGAAATTCGGGTACTGAATCGTGGCCAGATGACCTCGCTTCAGCAAATTGGGTATGTGATAGCTTTCGGTGTTGTGCGTTGCTTTGAGCAGATTCGAACTTTCGGTTCGTTTCGTCTTCACACACCGCAATCTGATGCTCTTTCGAGTAATCAAATTGCTTGGGTGTTATATGGTCAAGCCTCACGGGCAATTAGTATTGGTTAGCTCAACGCCTCACAGCGCTTACACACCCAACCTATCAACGTCGTAGTCTTCGACGGCCCTTCAGGGGACTCA
>NZ_FYEC01000044.1:0-34970 GCF_900187635.1 Pseudomonas sp. Irchel 3H3
AAATGTTGGACAAGTGCTACGCGAGTGAATTTTTTGCGGTAAAGCTCATGACCTCGTTCATCTTGGGCGTGAAGATGAAAGGAGTTTTTACCCAGGTCGATGGCGGCGATAGCTACTTTGTTCATGAGAATGGTCTCCGGTGAGCCCCCAGTGAAAGCTTAGTGGGCTATCACTGGGGGCGGCGGGGGTAACCATTTCATTAGAGAAATGCGCTTCCCCCAGAAAAAACAGGCCGGCCCCCACCCCCAACAAATTTAATTTCTAAATCCCCCCGCAGACTTTCTGATTTGCCGCCACCCACCCCCAACCCGCCTAATCCAGCCCTAGCCCCCCAAGGTCCGATTATGCAAACCGTACGTGCCACCTCCCGCCCCGCGATCTGGCTGATGCTAGCCGTCGTTCTCGTCGCCCTGAACCTACGCCCGTCCATGGCCGCCATCGGCCCGCTACTGACCGGCATCCGCAGCGACATCCCCCTGAGCTTCAGCCTCGCCGCCCTGCTCACCATGCTGCCGGTCATGGCCATGGGGCTGGCGATGTTCTTCGGCATGCGCATCAGCCGCCACCTGGGCGAACACCGCACCGTGGTCCTGTCGTTGCTAATCATCGGCCTGGCCACCGCCTCCCGGTTATTCCTCGACTCGGCCGCCGAACTGATCTTCAGCGCCGTCCTGGCCGGCATCGGCATCGCCCTGATCCAGGCACTGCTGCCGGCCCTGATCAAATCCCGCTTCAGCGATAACGTCTCGCTGTTCATGGGCCTGTATGTCACCTCGATCATGGCCGGCGCAGCCATTGCCGCCTCATTCGCCCCCCTGGTGATGATCAACACCGGCAGTTGGCGCATCGGCCTGGCGATCTGGGCGGCACTGGCGGTTGTCGCCTTGCTGTTCTGGTACGCCCAACGTTCGGCCATCGCTCCCCAGGCCAACCCAACCGTCAACAACACGTCCTTTGCCGGTAATCCCCGCGCCTGGTTGCTGGCCATCTTCTTTGGCCTGGGCACGGCGTCCTACACCTGCGTGCTGGCATGGCTGGCGCCCTACTACGTGGAGAAAGGCTGGAGTGAACAGAGTGCCGGCCTGGTGCTGGGGTTTCTCACTGCCATGGAAGTGATCTCCGGCCTGCTGACCCCGGCCCTGGCCAACCGCAGCCGCGACAAACGCCTGGTGCTGATGGTGTTGCTGGGCCTGATCGTCGCCGGTTTCTGCGGGCTGATCCTCAGCCCTGAGTCCCTGAGCCTGCTCTGGCCGTGCCTTTTGGGGCTGGGCATCGGCGGGCTGTTTCCAATGAGCCTGATCGTCTCGCTGGACCACCTCGACCATCCCCAGCGCGCCGGCGGCCTGACGGCCTTCGTGCAAGGCATCGGCTACCTGATTGCCGGGGTTTCGCCGCTGATTGCCGGGATGATCCGCGATCAACTAGGCAGTTTCGAATGGGCCTGGTGGGCCCTGACCGCGGTGGTGCTGGTGATGATGCTGATGGTCCTGCGCTTCGACCCACGCCACTACGCCAGGCACATCGACTGAGCAGCCGAGTCTGCGGCGCATGGTCCTGAGCCGCGCCTTCCGTTAGCATCCCTGGTCCAGGCGTGTGCGCAACCTGCACACGCCGCTGAACGGACGTTATGGATGCTCAACAGTAACTTGCTGCGCAAGCTCGATATGCAGGACCTGATGGTGTTCATCGCGGTGTATGAACAGTGCAATGTCAGCGGCGTATCCGACGCCTTGTGCGTCAGCCAGTCCACCGTGAGTTATTGCCTGAAGAAACTGCGCACCAGTTTCGAGGACGAGTTGTTCATCAACACCCGGACCGGCATGCGCGCGACCGACCGGGCCAGCAGCATGTACCCCCATGTGCTGCAGATCATCGAGAGCATCAACCTGTGCCATGCCGGGGTCCAGGCGTTCGACCCGACTCGGCGGGCCGTGACCTTCAACCTCTGCGCCCCGGAGTACTTCGAACAGTTGGTCCTGCCGCGCCTGCTGCGACGCTTCGCCCAGGTCGACCTGCCGGTGACCATCAATGTGCACAAACTCGAAAGTGAGATTCCCGCCGAAGAACTGCGCGACGGCCGCATCGATCTGGTGATCGGCTTCGGCCCTAATTTTCATCAGCACCACAGTGACTTCAAGTCCCAGGTTTTGCTCACCGATGACTTGGTGTGCGTGGTCGACCAGCACGCCCCGCACCCGACGCCGCGCTTCAGCCTGCAGGATTTCGCCCAGCGCCGGCATGTCTTTCCCACGCCCTGGACGTCCAGCACCAACATGGTCGATGGCTGGCTTGCGCAGCAGGCCCACAAACGGCAGGTTGTCGCCCGCGCCAACAGCTACAGTGCGGCGCTGAAGTTGATTGTCGGCACCGATTACCTGCTGGCCATGCCGCGGCGTATCCAGCAGTTGCTGGCCAGCGAACCCGGGTTCAGTCATTACGAGGCGCCCCAGGGTCTGCCGAGGTTCAGCCTGGACATGCTGTGGAGCGAGGCCGGCGACCTGGACAGCGCCAACACCTGGTTGCGCCAGCAGGTGATCGAGGCCTGTGTCGCGCAACCGCTGGATTGAAGGGTGCGGCGGGGCTCAGCGACCGATGGCGGTCTTGGTGTAGGACTCGCGGTCAATGTCCAGGACTTCGACGGACAGTTGCACCTCGACCCCGGCCGGCCATTCGCACAAGTCTTGCAGTACCGCCAGCAGGCTATCGGACAATTGCTTCTTGATCGCCGGTGAACGGCCACTGAGTATCGCCAGCCGCAACGCCACGAAGCCCCGCTCGCCCATGCCGGTACCTACACGGAATGCGCCTACCTGCATGGCCCGACTCTTGATGTCGAACTCATCGGCAAACTGCCCGGAACCGGCCAGCGCGTGGTTGAAACGCAGCAGCGCCACGTCCGCGTTGAGCCCTGGCAGGTTGTCGGTGTATTCCATGTGCAGGTGAGGCATTGCAGTGCTCCTTGGGTTAACCATCAAAGTGCCTACGTATAGCACAGACCGCTCCTACCGCCATCTGCGACATTGGCCTAGATCTGCGGCGCCCCGCGGTCGCTCATGAAGGCTTCCAGGCGCGAGCGCAGCCAACGCTCGGCCGGGTCGGTGTCGACATGGCTGAGCCAGACCATGGACAGGTCCAGGGTCGGGGTGTGGAACGGGAACGGCTCCTTGAACAATTGCCCCGAGGCGGCCATGGCTGCGGCTGTGTAGTCCGGCAGGCTGGCGATCAAGTCGGTGCCCGCCAACAAGGCCGGCAAGGCACTGTATTGCGGCACCGATAACACCACCTGGCGGGTGCGGCCGATCTCGGCCAGCCACTCATCGGCAAAGCCGCTGACGTTGGCCGTGTGCGAAACCAGCACATGGGGCCGGGCGCAGTATTCGTCGAGGGTCAGCGGCGTGTCCGAGGCATCGGCGCGCAGGATGCTGGGCTGGATGTGGCGCAACAACTTGCGCTTGGCATTGGCAGGCAGGCCACGGGTCTGGCTGATGCCGACGGTGATATCGCCTGACGCCAGCAAGTCGGGAATCCGCCAGTAGTCAACATGCTGCACCACGAACACCACCTGCGGCGCTTCCTGGCGCAAGGCGCGCAACAACGGTGGCAGCAGGCCGAACTCGACGTCATCGGACAGGCCGATGCGAAAGGTCATGGTGCTGCTGGCGGGATCGAACTCGCGGGTCAGGCTCAGGGCCGAAGACAAGGCGTCGAGCGCCGGAGACAGATGCTGGATCAGCTCCTCGGCCCGCGCCGTAGGCTCCATGCGGTGACCGACCCGGATAAACAGCGGGTCGTTGAGCATGACTCGCAGGCGATTGAGTGCCGAGCTGATTGTGGGCTGGCCGAGAAACAGCTTTTCCGCCGCGCGTGTCACGTTGCGTTCGAGCATCAGCGTTTCAAACACCACCATCAGGTTGATGTCGGCCTTGCGCAGTTCATTGCGATTCATCTACCGCCCCCAGTCCCCAAGACTGGCGACAGTTTAGGAAGCCGTGGGGAGTGCCGTCCATCGACATCGACGATTGATTGCACACCCGTGGGCAAACATCCGCTAGCCAACACCCGGCGGCCCGCTCACTCGGGGCGCCGGGTGCCATGAGCCACCGTCAGTTGCGGGCTTGAAGCCCTTCGATAAAGCCGGCGATACGCCCACAGGCGTCGCTCAACGCGGCATCGGAGACGGTGAAGGAGATCCGCACGAAACCGGCGGTGCTGGCCCCAAAGGCGCTGGCATCGAGTACCGAGACACCCGTGGCGCGGAACAGCTGCCAGGCGAAGTCGGTGCTCGACAAGCCGGTATCCCGCACATCCACCAGCATGAACATGCCGGCCTCGGGCACCTTGCACTTGAGCAGCGGCACGTTGCGCAACCCGGCGACCACCAGGTCACGCCGACGGCGATACAACTCGCGCGCCTGGCCGACCACCTGCTCATCCAGCTCCAGCGCCTTCAACGCGGCGGCCTGGATGAAGCCCGGCAAGCCATACAGCATGCACAACAGCAGGTTATCCAGATGGCCGATCAGTTCCTGTGGCCCGACCACCCAGCCGACCCGCCAACCGGTCATGGCATGGGACTTGGACAGGCTGTTGAGCACCACGGTGCGTTCGCCCATGCCTTCCAGGGTCGCCACGCTCTGGTGCGCACGATCGTAGGTGAGCTGGCCGTAGACCTCGTCACTGATCACCCACAGGTTGTGCCGCTGGGCCACCAGGGCCACCGCTTCCAGTTCCTCGCGGGTGTAGACGTTGCCGGTGGGGTTGTTGGGCGTGGCCAGGGCGATGCCGCGAGTCTTGTCGGTCACCACCGCCTCGATGGCGGCCAGGGTCAAGCGGAAATCGTTTTCCGCCGGTTGGGCAATCGGCACCAGGCGGGCACCGCTGGCCTGGATGCTCGCCTCGTAGGTCAGGTACATCGGCGCCGGCACCAGCACCTCATCGCCGGTTTCGAACAGGCACATGGCGGTGGCGTACAAACCATTCTGCGCACCAGCCACCAGGGCCACGTTGGCGGCGGACACCGGCTGGCCGAGCAAGGCCGTCTGCTTGGCGGCAATCGCCTCGCGCAGGGCCGGGCGGCCGATCACGTGGCAGTAGTGAGTGTCGCCTTCGTTCAGGGCCTGGATCGCGGCCGCGCAGATCTCGTCGGCGGTGGCGAAGTCCGGATCGCCGATACTCAGGACGATGGCATCTTCACCCCGGGCCTGGGCATCACACGCGGCGTAGTGAATGTCCCAGGCGCTGACCGTCTCACCGCTGATGCGCTGGACCATGGACGAATATTTCATGAAAAACTCCTTGTGAGCCCTCGGGCCGACGTATCAACACAGCGTGAAGTCAGGCCTGTCGTTGGGGCGTTTTGCCGATACGGGCAAAGCCTTGTTCGATCAATATCGCCAGAATGATGTAAATCACCGCCACCACCAGCAGCGGCTCATAGACTCGCAACGTTTGCGCACGCACCAGGTTGGCCGCACCGAGCAAGTCGGTGACCGCAACGGTGGAGGCCAGCGCCGTGGCCTTGAGCAGCATCACGCTCTCCCCTGCCAGGGTCGGGCGCAGCATCTGCAAGGCACGCGGCATCCATACTCGCCGCAGCACCAGCCAGGGCCGCATGCCATAGGCCCGCCCCGCTTCCAGCTCGCCACGCGGCACTGCGCGCAAGCCACCGCGCAGCACTTCGCCGACATACGCCGAAACGCTCAGGGTCAGGGCAAACGCAACGTACCAGAAACCTTCACGCAAGTACGGCCAGAACATGCTGCCGCGAATCAACGGGAAGGTAGCGAACAGGCTACCCACGCCGTAGTAAAGCACGTAGATCTGCACCAGCAAGGGCGTGCCACGCAGGACGCTGGTGTAGAACCGCAGGCCGTTGGCCAGGAAACGGTTCTTCGATAGGCGCCCCAGGGCCACGCCAACCGCCATCAGGAACCCGAAGAAACCCGAGATCAGCAACAGCTGCAGGGTCAGCCCTGCACCCTTGACCAACTCGTTGTAAAAACTGCTCAACCACTGAAAGTCCATGCCTGCCCTTCCCTATGAGTGCCGTGGCATCCAGCGTTCGAAGCGAACTTCGACCTGCCGGAACACCGAACTGGAAACCAGCGTGATCAGGTAATAGAACGCCGCGACCGCGAGGTAAAACAGCAAGTAGTGTTTGGTCGAGGCCGCAGCCTGGCGCCCGGCGGTCAGCAGTTCGCTGTAGCCGACCACGCTGATCAGCGCGCTTTCCTTGACCAGCACCAGCCACAGGTTGGACAGGCCGGCGATGGCGAACGGCAGCATGCTCGGCAGGATTACCCGGCGCACCAGCATCAAGCGATTGATGCCATAGGAGCGCGCGGCTTCGATCTGGCCGTGGGGAATCGATTCGATCGCCCCGCGGATGATCTCCCCCGAGTACGCGCCCTGCACAATGCCCAGCACCACCACGGCGGCCATGAACCCGTTGATCTCGACACTCGGTTGACCGAGCGCCGCCATCGTCAGGTTGATCAGGTCGGCACCGGCGTAATACAGCAGCAGGATCAGCAACAGCTCCGGCACTGCGCGGTACAGCGTGGTGTAGCAATTGGCACAGACCACCATCCAGCGTGGTCCCTTGAGTTTGACCATGGCCACGATCAGGCCGATAGACAGACCCAGGACAAAGGCGCCCAGGGAAATACCCAGGGTTTTCACCATGCCCTGCGCCAGGGCCTGGAGCCAACCGTCGGCAAAAAACAGCCGGGAAATTTCAGAAACAGTCATGAGCACACCTTCGCTGGGTTTGCTTGAGGTACCGGCTTACTCGAGGGCCGAGATATCGGTCTTGAAATAGCGCTCACGGATTTTTTCGTAGCTGCCGTCGGTTCGCAGCGATTGCAGGGCCACGTTCAGACGTTCACGCAGGGCATCGTTGCCCTTGCGCACGCCCGCACCCACGCCGTCACCGAACAAGGGGTCGAGCGGAGCCACGCCCTTGCTCGCGAGCATGGCGTTGTCTGGCAGTTCGAGCAGCGGCTCGACCACCAACTGGTCGGCCAGCATGATGTCGACACGTCCGCTGCGCAGGTCGGCGAGGAGGTCGTCCTGGTCGTTGTAGTAACGGATGGTCGAGTCCTCGGCGTAGTACTTCTTGACGAAGGCGGCGTGGGTGGTGGAGCCCTGCACGCCGATGATCTTGCCCTTGAGGCCGGCCGGGGTCGGGTCCAGTTCCAGGTTGCGCTCGCCGATCCACAGGGCGCGGGTGAAGAAGTACGGCTGGGTGAAGTCGATCACCTGTTGACGCTCGGGGGTGATCGACAGGGAGTTGAGCACCACGTCGACCTGCTGCGATTTGAGCGCCGGGATCAGACCGTCCCAGGACATTTCATTGAGGCTGCATTCGGCCTGCATGCGGGCGCAGACGGCGGTGATCATCTCCGGCTCGAAGCCGCTCCAATCGCCCTTGCCGCTCTTGAACGAGAACGGCGGATAGGGTTCCAGGGCGATGCCGAACACCAGTTTGTCCGCGGCCATCGCGCTGCTCGCGATGCCGGCCAGCAAGCAGGCTTGCAGGGTAACCAACAGAGTTTTTTTCATGCAGGGTGCCTCTTTCAGGTTGTTGTTATCGAGGTTGAAAAAACCGGCGCGATTACCCGCGGTTGTCCTGGGCCATGACAAATTGCCGGCAGCGTTCGCTGCGCGGATCCAGCAGTACCTGTTGGGGCGGACCTTCTTCCTCGACCCGGCCCTGGTGCAGGTAAATCACCTTGCTCGACACATCCCGGGCAAAGGCCATTTCGTGGGTCACCAGAATCATCGTGCGGCCTTCCTCGGCGATGCCCTGGATCACCCGCAACACTTCGCCTACCAGCTCCGGGTCGAGGGCCGAGGTCGGCTCATCGAACAGCATCACTTGCGGGCGCATGGCCAGGGCCCGGGCGATGGCCACGCGCTGTTGCTGGCCGCCGGACAGAAACGCCGGGTAGGCATTGCGCTTGTCGATCAGGCCGACTTTTTCCAGCAGTTGCTCGGCGTGGGCGGTGGCTTCCTTGCGGTCCTCACCGAGCACATAGACCGGGGCTTCGATGACGTTCTCCAGCACTGTGCGGTGCGGCCACAGGTTGAAGCTCTGGAACACCATGCTCAGGCGGGTGCGCAGGCGCTCGACCTGACGCGGATCGGCGACCTGCGCGACCCCATGGCGTCCAGTCTTCAGGCGTACTTCTTCGCCATTGATGCGCAGGCTGCCGCTGCAGGGAATTTCCAGCAGGTTGATGCAGCGCAGCAGCGTGCTCTTGCCCGAGCCGCTGGAGCCGATCAGCGAGACCACCTCGCCCTCCTTGGCGCGCATCGAAATGCCCTTGAGGACGTGGTGGTCGGCGTAGCTTTTGTGCAGGTCGTCGATGGCGACGACCGAGGTGTCCGCTGCCGGCTGCGGGATGTTCACGTTGGTGAGTGCTTGCACGTCTGGCTCCTCGAATACTGGGGGATGCGGTACACAGGGCTGCGGGGCATTACTCGTCCTCGCGCGCCGGAATCCACCACTCCTCACCGCGTACGGTGGTGATGTACTCCGGCCAGCGGAAACGGTGCGGCGCCTGGAAGTCGGCGGGCAACAGGGGCGCCTGCCAATGCTCACCACCGATGCCACCGCCGGTGCGCTGGTTGAACTCGGCCTTGGCTGCCGCCAGCAGGTCGTCGTTGCAGAACAGGTCGAGCAAGGTGCTGGCGATGGTTTTGGCCGCCACGTCGATCATCGGGTCGATGGTATGCGGGATGCCGCCCAGGGCGTTGGAGACCCAGTCCGGGTAGACATGGCCGGCGGGCGCAGAGAGCATCGGCCGCGCGACGAGCAGGCGCACGGTCGGGCAATGCCAGGTGTATTCGGGGTAGTCGTCGGAGGTCAGGTACTTCTGCCAGGCCGGCATTTGCAGGCGCATCTGGCGTTCGCACTCCTGCGGCTCGATCAATTGTTCGATGGCTGGCAGGAAGGGTTCGGCCATCGGTTCCAGGCCCAGGTTGCGCTGAATGTCGCGGGCGATCTCGCAGGCTTCCAGGCCCCATTGCGGCGCACCGATGGCGGCCAGGTTGTCGTAGGTGGCCTGGGCCAGCACATGGTTGGCCAGGCCGCCACGGGACTTGCACACCCAGGTCTTTTTCCATTGGCAACCGGTGGCCATCGCCGCGGCGGCAGCGTTGTTGTCCATCACCGAGGAAATGGTTTCGGCCTGCTCGATCGAGTCGCAACGCAGCAGGTACTGGATCTGCGACAGGTGCGGCGGCAGGTTGTCGGCGGTGGCCTGGCCGGCAGTGAGGATGGCTTCGTTGTAGCTCCACAGGCCAGTGAACGGCAGGGTCGAACGGCGCAGGCTTTCATTGAGGTTGTAGAAGTGCATCAGCGCATCGTTGGCCCCCGGCGCGCGGGCTGCCAGGTGGTTCTGCGGGATGGGGCTGTAGCGGTCGGCGGCGATCCAGTTCTGCGGGTCTTCGCAGGTGAAACTGTAGATGTAGGCGTAGGCGATTCCGCAATGGGTATCCCAGGTGGTGGTGTTGTTCAGCGGCAGCATGTAGGTGGGGTGAAAACTGATGGCCGCATCCAGGTTGTCGTAGTAACCCTTGGCGGCATGCACCGGCTTGGAGGCGCGCAGCTTTTCTGCCGGCTCACCGAAGAAGCGGATGGTGCCCTGGATGCCAAACTCGAGCATCGCCGCCTTGGCCGCCAGCACCCCACCCAGGGCACTGATGCCGAGTGCCGAATGCGGGTCGGTGTGCCCGGGGGCAAACCGCGACAGGCCGTCACGCGGCATCTTGCGGGTGGTCGCGGCCTGGCAATTGCCAGGGACCGCGTCGTACTCGGCATAGGTCGCCAACACTGGGCCATTGCCGTTGCTGAAGGTGGCGCAGAAGGCGGTCGGCATGCCGCCACTGCCCTCTTCCACGGTGAAGCCTTCCTTGCGCAGCAGCTCTACATACCAGGCGCAGGACTTGTACTCGCGAAACGCCGGTTCCGCGTAGTGCCAGATGATCTGGTGCCAATCAGACAACTGCTGGCGGTGCTGGTCGATCCATTTACGGGCAAATCTTTTCTGCAATTCCATGCGGCTCTCTCCCACAGATTCGGCGAATTGATGCTCAGGCAGACAGGAAGGCTGCGGCGTCCAGTTCCAGCAGGACCGGCTGGTGGGTGTCGGCCAGGCGGATCAGCGCTTCGCGCAACTGCTCGCGGCTACTAACGGACTGGTGCTGGACGTGGCAGGACTTGGCCAGCGCGGCGAAGTCCGGCGGCAGGATGTCGACGCCCAGTGGCGGGATCTCGCGGGCGGTCATGTAGTCGCGGATCTCGGCGTAGCAGTGGTTGTTCCACAGCACCACGATCACCCCTGCCTCGGCCTCACGCGCGGCGATCAACTCGGCGCTGGAGAACTGCACCCCGCCATCCCCCACCACTGCCAGTACCGGGCGCTCGGGCATCGCCAGCTTGGCGCCGATCGCCGCCGGCAAGCCGTAGCCCAAGGTGCCGAAACCGGTGCCGGCGTTGAACCAGCTGTTGGCTTGCGGCGCCCGGTAGCCCAACGCGCCCTGATACACCGGCTGGGTCGAGTCGCCGACCACAATCGGCGCCGGCAGGCTGTCGCGCAGGGTGTCGAGCATCTGCTGCATGACGTTTTGCTTGGGGCTCCAGCTCGCACGCTCGGCGGCATTGACCCGCGCCACGCCAAGGCCGGCCCAGTCACTGGCCGGGCGCTCGGGCACGGCGCTCAAGAGCGCCTGCAGACCTTGCCCGGCGTCCCCCAGCAAACCGACATCGGCACGGGCCGCGCCGAGAATCTGCAGTGGGTCGATGTCGAGGCGAATCAGCGGTGCATTCAAGACCAGCGGCCCGAGGCCAAAGAAGTCGTAGTCGGTCTCGCCCAGTTCGGTGCCGACCGCCAGGACCACATCCGCCTCGGCAAACAGCGCCCGGCCATGGGCCGACGACTGCACGCCATCGAGCAGCAACGGATGCTCCGGCGCCAGCAGGCCACGGGCATTGGTGGTCAGGGCCACGGGGGCCTGCAGCCGCTCGGCCAGCGCTTGCAGCAACGGGCCAGCACGCCGGGCACCGCCACCGGCAAGGATCAGCGGCTTACGCGCGGCAGCCAGCAGTTGCACCGCCGCGTCGATGTTCAGTGCGGCCGGGGCCGGGGCTTGCGGCAAGGTGCGCGGGCGCAGGTCGAGGCCATCGGCCGGCATCTCCAGCACGTCGAGAGGGATTTCGATATGCACCGGCCGTGGCCGCGCGCAACTGAACAGCGCAAAGGCACGGGCCAGCACTTCGGGCAATTCCTGCGGGCGTTGCAGGGTATGGCTGAAGGCGCAAACCCCGGAGACGACGGCACGCTGGTCGGGCATTTCATGCAGATAGCCATGGCCCAGGCGCTGGTGTTCGCGACGGCTGGTGGTGGAGATCACCAGCATCGGCACTGAGTCGGCGTAGGCCTGGCCCATGGCGGTGAGGATGTTGGTCATGCCGGGGCCGGTAATGATGAAGCACACCCCGGGCTTGCCGCTGGCGCGGGCATAACCGTCGGCCATGAAGCCGGCGCCCTGTTCGTGCCGTGGGCTGATGTGGCGCAGCGAACTGCCGTGCAATCCGCGATACAGCTCGACCGTGTGCACGCCGGGAATGCCGAACACCGACTCCACGCCGTAGCCTTCGAGTAACTGGACGAGCGCCTGGGCACAACTGGTCATGCGAGCACCTCTGTATTGTTATGGTTATGTCAGGCATGCGCGGCCTGATTCGAGGGCTCTAGTATTGGTGACAAAACAATTACATCAATCGAAATAAATTTGCGTCTTTGTCCAATTTAATTGAACAGATCGACCGTCGATGAGGGGGCGAAAGGATCATATTGCTCACCAGTGATGGGCAAATTATTCGATTGTGGGGGTTGGGCATTTTCATAAAGATGCTGCGACGGCCTCCATAAGGAAGACAACATGCACGTCCGGCACCAGCCCCTCTTGACCCGCAATCCCTGCACCCAGCGCCAGCTGATCAGCCTGCATTACGGTCAGCCCGGGCGCGCCGGCAAGGTGTACCTGCAAGCCAGCCTGCACGCCGACGAGTTGCCCGGCATGCTCGCGCTGCATCATTTGCGTTTGCTGCTGGACGAGGCCGAGGCCCGTGGCGAGATCCTCGGGGAAATCGTGCTGGTGCCGATCGCCAACCCGATCGGCCTGGAACAGACGCTGATGCACGATGCCATGGGCCGTTTTGACTTCAACAGTGGCGAGAACTTCAACCGGCGTTACCTGGACCTGGCGCAGATGATCCAGGCGCAGCTTGGTGATGAGCTCAACGACGATCCGCAACACAACCTGCAGCTGATTCGCCGCGCCATGGCCGCGGCCTTGCACGGGATGCTGCCGGGCAGCGAGCTCGACTCCCTGCGCCAGGCGCAATTGCTGCTGGCCCACGACGCCGACTTCGTCCTTGATCTGCATTGCGACGCCCAGGCGGTGGTCCACCTGTACGGCGAAACCCCCTATCAGGCCCAACTCGAACCCCTGGCCCGCTACATTGGTGCCCAGGCCACCCTGCTGGCCAGCGGCACCGGTGCCGGCTCGTTCGATGAAGCCTGCGGTCAACCCTGGTGGCGCCTGGCGCAACAGTTCGCCGACCGCTTCCCGATTCCCCCCGGCTGCGTCGCCGCCACCGTCGAGCTGCGGGGCGAAGCGCAAGTCGAGCACCCACTGGCCAGCCAGGACGCCGCCGCGCTCTACGCCTTCCTGCAACACCGCGGCCTGCTCGCCGGCACCGCGCCGCCGCTACCCGCCCTGCTCCAGCCCATCACCCCCTTCGACGGCTCCCTGACCCTACGCGCCCCGTGCGCCGGGCTGGTGGTGTTCCTGCACAGCCCGGGAGCCTGGATCGAGTGCGAGCAACCGGTGGTCCACATCATTGACCCCATCAGCGGCACGACCCAGGTGGTGTGCAGCACCACAAGCGGAGTGATGTACATGCGCAGCGCCATCCGCTTTGCCGCGACGGGAGTGGAGCTGTGCAAGGTGGCGGGAGCGGTGCCGTTGGCGGGTGGGGTGGTGGTTTCGGCGTGATGAGGTGCGTGGTGTGTTTGAGATCGTTGCTCGGTCCTACAATGCGTTGGCAGGCTGTGCCAGGGGGCTTCGCGGTCGGGTCAGGCGGGCCAGGGGTTTGAATCGCCTCGTGAAGTCTTGGAGTTCTACCGAGACCTGACGGAACGCTCGGGTTATGA
This sequence comes from Pseudomonas sp. Irchel 3H3, assembly GCF_900187635.1. Classification (NCBI taxonomy): domain Bacteria; kingdom Pseudomonadati; phylum Pseudomonadota; class Gammaproteobacteria; order Pseudomonadales; family Pseudomonadaceae; genus Pseudomonas; species Pseudomonas sp. Irchel 3H3. The sequence goes on from NZ_FYEC01000044.1 coordinate 13,227, forward strand.
GCTGGAAACCGAAGCTCGACAAGGAAGTAATGCATCACGTAGTCATCCGTTACGCCAATGCGTCAAGCGTTGCAGCCAAGACGAAGTGACAGCGAAAGCGTCACGCAATTGTTTGGCAGTGATCGTTCGGTCCGCCACATCGAAAGCCAATGCCGTTCGCAGGGCTGGCCAGCAGTGTTTCGGTAAGTTCTGAGGTGTACGCAACTCGCGCTCCAGATGCTCATTGCGTGCCCGGGTCGAGGGCAAACGACGGAACGGGGGCTTGCCTTCCGCCAATTCGTAGATCACACAAGCCACGCCGTACACGTCGGCACTGGCCGACAGCGCTTGGCCGTCGAGCAATTCTGGCGCAGCGTAGCCCGGCGTCCAGCCATTGAAGCGCTCGCGACTCAAGTGCGGCAGGCCGGGCAGGATGCCCTTCTCCGCTTGACCGAGACCGAAGTCAAACAGGCGAACGCCTTCTTCGCTGAGCATCACGTTGCTTGGCTTCATATCACCATGCAACACGCCGCGAGCATGGGAGTAGGCCAGTGCATCGAGCAGCGGCAGCACGATGTCGCGTAATTCCTCCCACGGCAGGCCTTGGGGGCGCTCGCAGAGTAAGTTATCCAGGGTCAATCCACGCATGAACTCCATGGTGACGAAGGCACGCTGGCAGTCAGTGTCCACCTCAAAAGTGTGCAAACGCAACACGTTGTCGTGCCGCAGGCGCCGGGTCAGGGCGAACTCGTTGTAGAGCAACGCACTGGCGTCCGGCGACTCGGAAAATTCTTCGCTGAGAACTTTCAGCGCGACGTAAGGGTCGGGTTCGCCGAACTGTTCGCTCAGCAAGTCTCGTGCACGGTAAACCGCGCCCATGCCACCGGCACCGAGCAAGCGCTCGATGCGGTAACGGCCTGCCAGCACATCGGGTATTTCACCGATGGTAGCCCTGGTTGGCGCTAGCACGGCTTCAGCCTTGTACGACTTGGCGAACGCAAAGTAGGTCAGGTTGCTGTCCTGCGCCTCGCTCTCCAGCAGGTCGTCGATCGGTCGCATGTGTTCAGTCATTGCCGGATCACTACAGCTGTCAGGTTGTCTCGGGCCGAGCCACGCAGTGCGCCGTTAAACAAACGATCCAGCGCAACCTGCGGCGCGGTCAGGCTCAAGGCGTCGCCGAGTGCATCGCTGCCGAGTCCTTGGTACAGGCCATCGCTGCAGAGCAAGAACGCATCGCCGGGACAGATCTCAAGCTCCAGCACATCCAGGGTCAATTGCTCCGCCGCCCCGACCGCTCGGGTCAAGGCATATGCGGCAGGATGGGCCTTGGCCTGTTCGACGCTCATTTGCTGTTCGTCGATCAGTTGTTGTTGCAGTGAATGGTCCTTGGAGAGCTGATACAAACGCTGGCCGCGCCACAGGTAGCAACGGCTATCGCCGGCCCAGATACAGGCCGCACGATTGCCTTCCACCAGCAACGCCACCACGGTGCTGCCCATGATGCTGTCGTGGCGCCCGGCGGTGACGGTCAACTCCTGACCCAAACGACGGTTGAGCCAGTGCAGGCACTGGCGAATGCCTTTGAGTCGTTCGTCGAAATCATCCTGCATTGGCAGTTCCGCCAGACTGGCGACGATCAACTGGCTGGCGATATCGCCCCGCTGATGACCGCCCATGCCGTCCGCAACCACCCACAACCCCTGCTGTGGGGCGTCCAGAAAAGCATCTTCGTTGCGCGCCCGAACCTTGCCGGCATCGGTGCGTGCTGCGCTGCGCCATGGGCCGGCCACCAGCGTCAAAGCTGCACCGGCATGCGGAAGGTACGCAGCACGCCCATGTCGAACGGATTTGGCGTGCGCTGGCTGGTCAGCAAGTAATTGGCGCGCAGGCCTCCTACGTCAGCCTTGAGCACCAGCACGTCACGGCCGGTCAGGTATTCGGTCTGCATCAAATCAAACAGACGGAACAACGACCAAGGGCCGGTGTTCTTCTCGATACCCAGCGGGCGACCGACCATTTTGTCGAGCACCAGGCTGGTACGCCCGTCTTCAGCGTCGGTTGGCCATCTGAACGACACCGGTACTATCGGGCCATGACGGTATTCGATGGTCTTGTCGCCAAACTTGAACTCGGAACGGCTGACAGCCGGGTCGAGGGTGTAAGGCTCCAGTTTGAACTGCACCTGAGGTTCGGCTGGGTTATCGGCGAAGAAGCTCTGGCGGATCACGAGCGCGGCGGCCATCTGATCAAGGTAGACCTTGGAGATCGGTAGACTGTGACCATCGACACTGCGCATGCGGTAGTTACCCGGATCACCGCTGACAAACGGACGCAGGTAGCTGTCGAAGAAGCGGTCGGCAATCCCCCGGGCCTTGAAAAACTCGCGGAAGTCGCTGATCGCTACGTCGCTGGCGCTGTGGGCGCTGAACGGATAGCGCTTGCTGATCGCCTTGCCGTAGAAGCTATACAGTTCACTCTGATAGCGCTGATTCAGATATCGATAAGAATCGCTGAGTACCAGACGCCAGGTGTCTTCAGCCAATACGTTGAACCACACACTCACCGGGCGCGGCAGACGGCCCGACGCATTGCGCAGGTTGCTCAGCGCATCACGCTGGCCACTCATGCGGGTCTTGGCCATTTCGAACGCGGCTTGCTCTGGTGAACTGGCACGGGCCAGGCTGGCCATCTGCATTTGCAGGTCATTTAGGGCGGTCAGGGCCGGGATCAGGTCAGCGGTTGGGCCGTTGTTGTCATCCAGCAAGCGGTGCAGCGACTCAAAGCGACTTTGCAGGGACTTCTTCGCGGTGTCCGGCAATTTTTTCACCAAGGCGTCAGCCGCCTTGCCGGCCGCGGTGACCGCTAGTTTTCCGAGCTTACCGCCCTTATCTGCCAGTTTCCCTGCCGCATCGGCGGCGTCATCTGCCGTGTCAGCGACTACTGGGAATCGGGTGTTTTCACGCACTTCCACTAGCAGTTGCAGGATCGGTGAATTGGCAGATGTCAGGCCAGCCAATTGCTCCGCGCCGTCACTAAAATCGTTGATGGCCGGCAGCGCGATCCGGCCCACTGCCTCACCCCAGTAGTTGGCGTAGTCGCGAAAATACAGCTGCTCGAGTTCGACCATCAGGCGACGTAAGTCCATACCACTGATACTCGAGCCTTCACCCAGTACCCAGTTGTCACTCAGGATATCGGTAACCAGCATCGAGCCCTTAACCGAAAAATACTGCTGATAGCTCTGTTGGGTGTAGAACCCCGGGATCACGTAATCGGTGCCAACAAACAGCGGCCCCTGTGGGCCAAGATGTTGGCTTAAACGGTATTCCGGCAGGCTACGGGCCTGCTCGCGCAGCATCCGATATACCACGTTAGCCAGGGACTCACTGCGTAAAACCTGTCGCGCCTGAGCCACCAACTGATCATTAAGCGGATAGATAAACGGCTGTTGTAGCAAGCGCTCGAAGTGGCTGTTCAAGCCGTTTTGCACAGTGGTGTTGCCGGTGTATCGCTGGGACCATTCGGTGGCAACCCAGTCCTTGAGCCATGGCCCGTCGCGGCGATCCTTCATATTCAACATCAGGTACGCACGCAGGCTATTGAGCAGGCGTTCGCGGTCCTTCATATTGGCGCGAATCTGCCCTTCTAGCAGGGTCGCGACCCGTGGTAATAGCTGTCCTTCAAGCTCACGTTCATAGGCAGTCTTAACCATCGGATTAACGTCTTCACCTTGATACAGACCTCCACGTTCGTAGTAACCCACATCGCCTTTTTTTGGGAACACCTGAGTAGCCGCGTAGCGGGTGTCGAGGGTCTTGAGCACCGCCATGGAGTCATCACGGGTGGTGAGGGTCGAGCTCTGTTGGCTCCAGGTTTGTGCCAGGTTACGCAGGCTTTCCAGGCGCTCGTAGTTCGCGGAGAAACCGCCCGCCCAGAGCATGCCCAATAGCGTCAGTGCGGCCAGTGCGCCCACGTACAGTGCACGCTGGCCCCAGTGGATGCGGCTGCGTTCGCGTTTGTCCAGGCCTGCAAGATCGGCCTCAGGGAAAATTACCCGACTGAGTAAATGGTGGATGAAGCGCGAATGGCCACTGCGCAGCGTCGGCAACACGCCGGCGTTCATGCCCAGGTTGGCACCGATACCTGCGGTGGTTGCGTCCATTTCCTCAGTCAGATGCGGTGCGCTGGTCAAGTAGAAACCGCGCAACTGGCTTACACGCTGGTAGCGGTTTCCGGTGAACGCCATATCGACGAACAGGCACAGACGCTCGCCGATTTTCCCCAGTCGATGCGGGAAGTCGAGGATGCGGCCACGGCGCTGGGTATCACGCTCCTGGTACATGCGCATGATCACCTGGCTGTTGAGGCGATGCAGCAACGCTTCGAACTCAGTGCGCAGCACCGTCACATCAGTGCCGCTCTGATCCTTGCGGAAACTGGTACCGAGCACCTGATCGCTTTCTTCGCGAGTCAATTGGTCGAAGAACTCATCGAAACCAAGCAGGCGATCAGCCTTGCTCAATACAAGGTAAATCGGCACATCGACGTGCAATTTCTGATGCACATCTTGCAAGCGCGCACGCACTTGGCGGGCCAGGGTTTCAAGCTCCTGTTCACTGCCGCCCAACAGGGTTTCCACCGGGATGGTCACCAGTACACCGTTTAGCGGACGATTGCGGCGACGCTTGCGCAGCAGGTCGAGCAACGTGCTCCAGGCACTGCCATCGACGTCGGCATCTGGCTGGGTCAAGTAACGGCCAGCGGTGTCGATCAGCACGCCGTGATCGGCAAAATACCAGTCACAGTGACGGGTGCCGAGGGTATCGCGGGTCAGTTTTCGATCAATCTTGTTGATCGGAAACTCAAGCCCCGAGAAGTCCAGCAAGCTGGTTTTTCCACTGCCTTGCGGACCAATCAGCACGTACCACGGCAAATCACTGCGCCAGCGTTCGCTGCGACCACGATACAGGCTCGACGTCTTCAGGGTTTTCAGCGCGTCTTTGAAACGCGTCCTTAACTCTTTCTGGTCTTCGTCGATCTGTTCTTCGCGGCGGATACGATCCTGGCCGTACTCCGTGTCTTCTATGGCTTTTTTGCGAACACCCGCGCGCCAACTGACAAAGACCATGGTCAGGCCCCAGAACAGGAACAGCACACTGATGGTCAGCAAGCGGGAGGTCGAGTCTTCCAAAAACTTGTAGTCATCAACCGCCAGCAGCGGCCCGGCGAACCACACCAACAGCGCGACAAACAGCACCAGCAGCAGCGTCCAGACCCAGGTCTTGCGCAAGAATTCACCGACTTTCTTGAAAAGCTTTTTCATCACGCGTCCCTGTTTACGGCTGCGACTGCGGCTGGGCCGCTGCCGGATCAAACGACTGATAAGGCTGCAGAACGGTATCGCGTTGCTCGCCCAGTACCCAGGCGAAGCCCGAATACATCACCACTAGGCAAACAAAGGTGAACAGCACCACCATCCACGCCGGCACGATACGTACCAGGCTGCGACGCTGATCGCTCAGGCCTTCCCAGTGCGGTGATAACTCGCGTGGTACATCACCGCGCAACTGGCGGATCTGGCGATACAAGGCGTCGCGGATGCCGTCGAGTTCGAGCATGCCGCGAGCCTGTACGCGGTACTTGCCCTCGAAGCCCAAAGACAGGCACAGGTACATCAACTCCAGCATCGGCAGGTGCTTGACCGGATTTTTCGACAGCCGATCAAGCAACTGGAAAAATTTCTCACCACCGAAGGTTTCGTTGTGAAAGCTGCTGAGCAGGCTCATTTGCGACCACTCGCTTTCGTTACCCCACGGCGTGGTGACGACAGCTTCGTCAGCCACGGTGCAGAGCACGTAACGGGCAGCCATCACCTGGCTGCTTTCTACGCCATTGTGCAAGGCGCTGACTTCAAATAATTTCAGCCCGGTGGTCAGTCGCTCGTTGAGAACAAGCAAGTCTTCGCGGGTGCTGCTGTGCTTGAGCCGCACTACTTCAGACAATAATTCTGAGGCAGCAGCCACCAGCGAGTTCAGACTGATATTGAACGCTTCGGCCGGGCGCAAGCGCGCAGCGTAGATCATGCGTTTTTCAAGCTGCTCGAAGCGTGGAGGCGCAGCAAAGTCCGTCATCGGACTCGACGCCGGGCCGTGGCCCTGACGGTCGAGCAGGACGGTTCTATCGTCCTGGCTGTATTCCGTATTCTTGATCATGTCGGTCAGTTCCTGATGGCCCAGAATTTCAGTTCAAGCTCGGCGAATTCGCCGGACACGTGGAACGCGAAACCGCCGGAGCGTTCGAGTTGCGCCAAGTCTTCGGAGCTGAGTTCGAGAATGAAGTAGGTTTTGTTGGAGTGGAACGCAATCTGCCGCGGGGCCACAGGCAACGGTTTGACCTTGATGCCTGGCAGGTGCAGGTTGACCAGTTGACGAATACGCTCCACCGGGCCGACCTTGAGGTGCGCCGGTAAGCGATGGCGCAGTTCTTCGGAGTCGCAGTTGGCACTCGCCGCCAGTACAAACGAGGCAGAACCTAGTAGTTTGTGGTCGTGCAATGGCGAGACGATGATCCCGTATTGACGTGCTTGCAACTCCAACTCAATGGCGTGCTGTTCCAGCACCATCGACAACACCTGACGGATCGCGTCCATCAATTTACGGAAGCTTGCACCCTGATCGCTGTGCTGGTAACGACTGTCCAGACGAGGACGTTTGCTTTCGCTGGAGAATGTCGCCAGATCGCCGAGCATGGTCAGCAGCGTGCGGTACAACTCTTCCGGATGCACCTGTTCCAGGCTGAGGTAGTGACGCAGCAGTAGTTCGGTACGGTTGATCAGTTGAAGCATCATAAAGTCGCCGACTTCTGCGCCACCCACCTTGCCATTGGAACGGATCCGGTCAGCAATGGCGTCCCCGCGGTTGCCGAGCATGCTAATTACTTCCTTAAGGCACGACAGCAAGTAGCTGGAGGCGTGCGCCTGGATGTAGGTTGGTACGAATTCCGAGTCGAGGCTGATTACGCCGTCCGGCGTGGTATCGAGTACTTCGCAGATCTTCAGCTTCACGTACGCCTGATCGCTCTGCTGCTCGCCGAGCAATAGCTTGAAGTCCGGTCGAGCGCAGCTAACCTGGCTGGCGGAGTCGTCGCCAGCGTTGGAGTCGGCTACTTCCGCTTTGTACGCGGTATAGCGCGCCAGCACGTCGGACTGCTCCGGGCGACGGGACTCGATGTGGTTGCCGGTGACCAGCGGCAACGCCAGATAGATTGGCGTGTTGCCGGTGTTCGGTGGCACGTCCAGGGCCAACGGCTCGGTGTTACCACCCAACTCGAACAGACTACCGTCCGGCAGAATCCCCGATGCCTGACTAATCACCAGTTTGCCCATGTTGAGGAACTGCAAGTCGATGTCCAGGTTGAGGAAGCCCCAGATGTAGCTGCCCAGCAATTGGGTGCGGGTCTTCATCTGGTGGTCGTAGTAGCGATCGTTGTGCTGGAAGTGCTGCGGACGCAGCAACATGCCTTCCTGCCAAATGACTTTATGGGAGTTCATGGTCAGTCAGCCGCCTTGACTAGCAATTCATGGGTGTTGCGAATGCCGCTCTGGTCGAGCGTCAGGTCGGCGTCGGTGACTTCCTCCGGGGCGACTTGCAGGGTGTAGCGCCATTTGGTATCCGGCAGGTCCCGGTAGGCGGCGAGGACACCGACATAGCGGCTACCCTCCTCGACATTGAGCTTGAATTCGACGGTTTCTCCCGGACGCAACTCAAGCTCCTCGGTCGCGACCATATCGGGAGCCAGGGATTCCTTGGCGCGCTCGTACAGGCTGAAAAAATCCGCGTTCTCGAACGCCACCGGGTGCTTGAGTTCAAACAGACGTACGACAATCGGCGACGGGCGACCGTTGAGATCCGGGTTCAACTGGTCGCTGGCCGTCAACTTCAGATTGAGTTTGGTGACGTGCGAATACGGCGATAGCGTTGAGCAACCGCCCAGCAATACCAAGGTGGTCAGCGCAGTCAGCGCCTTAAAAAAAACAGTCGGGCGGCGAGACATGCGCATCATCCTTGGTGGTCGGTGTGAAGGGTGGAAATCAGGCGGATCTGTTCTTCGTAAGCCTGGGCGAAGTCGCGGGCCAGCAAGCGTTCGCTCCAGTCATCGTCCTGACGCAGGGCCTGGTGATAGCGACCGTAAGCCCTCCAGCGGCTGCCGGACGTGGCGAGCAACGGTTTGTTGTCTCGCTCGAAACGCAGGGTGAGCCGTTGCGGCGAGAAGTGCTCCAAGGTGCAGCGAACGGCGGCGCGGCTGGCCGTAAGCAAGGCGACCTGATGCGCCTGTAAATCGCGAAAGGCACGAGATATAGCCTGTTCAGGTGGTAACTGCCCTGGCTTGTTCGGCTGCAACAGAATGCTCAGCGCTTCACCGGCATCAACGGCGAACTTCAACGGGTTTTTGTTGGTGCCCTGAGCGATGGTATGGGCCAGGCGTAGTTCGTTTTTTAGCTCGCTGCGGGTGCGCAGGCTCTGCTGCAAACCGCCAACACTTTGCTTGAGCAGACGTGCAGCGTTCAGCGCGAGGGCTTCGCGGGCATCGTGGTCAAGGCCGTTGAGATCCACACCCAGGGCGCCAGCAAACTTTTCCCAGAAACCGTCGCTCTGACGCTCGACTGCTTTCGCAGCCGGGGCGGGCGCAGGTTCGGCCGGGGCATCGACCAGCTCCGGCACCATGAGGCTTTCCATGTCGATGCGCGCATAGTCGGCGCGCTGACGGGTGTCTTCCGGCACCGTGCTCGGCGAGATCATCTCGTCGATTTCCGAATACACACGTTCCTGCTGGTCTAGAGCACTCAGCGGGTCGAGGTCGAGGAACGCATCATCAGGAATGATACTGCCAGCGGCTTGCGGACGACCGACCTCCACATCGCAAGTCGCCAGGGCGTGAACTAGCCGTGCACGGATCTCGAAATCACCCAGCACGTATACGCTGCCGTGCTCGATACGTACCGTATCGCCCTTGTGCAAGCGTGCGCCGCTGGTACTATTCTGGATTCCATTGCTGCTGGTATCGGTCAGGAAAAACGTGCCCTCGCGGTAGCTGATCAACGCGTGATGGTTGGACAGGTGACGCTTGCGGTCCGGAATGATCCAGTCGCAATCTTCCCCCCGACCAATCACGCCGCCGGCCTGTTTGAAGGTCTTCTGGCACAGCTGCGTAGGTACGAACTGCTTGGTGTTCAGCATTTCGAAAACCAGTTCCATGGTGATGCTCCTTGCGGTCACTTGCCGCGATTGACCGCCTGCGGATCGCCCAATGGGCGATAGGTGTTGTCGTTGTATTTGTAATTGCCGCTGCAGCCACCGAGGCCACATAGAACGACAGCTGTCAGAAGGACGGCGTGCCAGTGACGAATAGACATCAGAGGGTCTCCAGGGGCGGCACAAAGCGCCGGCCTTTACGGTTAAGGCTGTTAAAAGCGGGGGGATTGAAATCGGGCGTATTGGGCCTACCCATCGACATTTCCCACGTTGATGTTCAGGCGTCCGAGGCGGTAAAGGAATGTGCGCCGTGGTAGGCCGAGTTCGCGAGCAGAGAGGGTTTGGTTACCGTCGTTCTTACGCAGGCAATCGATCAGCAGGCTGCGCTCGATCTGCTCCAACCGTTCACGCAAGTTCAGCCGTTTGACCTCCGGTGCGGTGTCCATACGCAGGGAGAAGTGCTCCACCAGCAACTCATTGCCTTCGCAGAGCAGCACCGCACGCTCGACCAAACCCTTGAGTTCACGCACGTTGCCGGGGAATGCGTAACGGCCCAAAAGATCCAGCACTTCGTTGGACCAACCCACCTCATCACGCTGCAAGAACGTACAGGCCTTGTTGGCGAAGTGTCGTGCCAAGTCGAGAATATCGTCTTCGCGTTGGCGCAGGGCCGGTAGCTCAATAGGGAACTGCGCGAGACGGTAGTACAAATCCTCGCGAAACTTCCCTTGGCTGACCAGCACCGATAAGTCCTGATGTGTCGCGGCAATGATGCGCACGTCAATTTTGTGGGTGTCGTTGGAGCCCAGAGGACGAACCTCTCCCTCTTGCAGAACCCGCAACAGCTTGACTTGCAGCGACAATGGCATGTCACCGACCTCATCAAGCAACAAGGTGCCGCCGTTGGCTGCGTCGAACAGCCCGGATCGGTCACGGTCAGCACCCGTGAAGGCGCCTTTGCGGTAACCGAATAGCTCGCTTTCCAGCAAGTTTTCCGGGAGCGCCGCGCAGTTCTGCACGATAAACGCCTGGGAACGACGCGGTCCGCATTCGTGGATCGCCCGGGCTACCACTTCCTTGCCTGTACCCGTTTCGCCACCCAGCAGCACGGTGTAAGGGCTGTGCAAGACTTTGCTGATCAGTGAATAGACCTGACGCATGGCTGCGCTTTTACCCGTCAGGCCATAACCGCTGGTGCTCGGAGCGGCGAGCGGTGCCGGCGATGTGCTGCCGCTCGGCCATCGTAAACGCTGCAGCAAATGCAAATGGCCCAGCACGAACGAGCCAAGTCGACCAAACGAATCGGCGAAGCCTTGCAGTTCGATGTGCTGATGGCTGGCACACAGCAATAACCCTTCCACAGATTTCTGCTGATTGACCAGCGGCACGCACAGCAGTGATTCCCACAGCCTCGCCTGGCTCGGCAGGAAACTGGTCTCGTGCAGACTGCCGCTCAATTCACCAATGCACACTACACGGTTCTGGCACAGCGCAAACTGCAGCAGCTGCTCGCCGTTGTAATCCGCCGGCAAGCACGCAGTTTCCCGGGGCTGCAGGTTGCCATTGAGGCACTCCGCATTCATCTCCAGACAGGTGTGGGTAGCGTCCAGCAGGTACAGTTGTGCCAATTCACACCCGCTGAGCTCGGCCAGACCGCGCACGAAGTCACCCAGCAGCGCAGTTCCATCCGTCGCGCGCGACAGGCTGGCGAACTGCACAAGTAAGGCTTCGGCATAGACCAGAGGTTGCGGCACTTGAGTGAACATCACACCCACCTCAGGCGAACTCGCAGATCACGCTGGCGTTGCCGTCAAGCGTTGCGTGCACACGCTTGAGGCTTTCGCCAGTGGCCATCGCGTCCAACAAACGGTCAGCCACCAACGGCAGCACATGCAGGTCCAGCAAATGGTCGATCAGGCGTGCGCCGCTGTCGCTTTGGGTGCAGCGCTCGGCCAGGTGGTCGACGAGGTGCTGTGAATAAGTGAAGTCGAGTTGGCGACGGTTCAGGCGCTCGCCCAAACGATCGAGTTTGATTTCGATCAGTTCGCGTAGCACCTGCCCCCCGACCGGGTAATAGGGCACCACACGCATCCGCGCCAACAGTGCCGGTTTGAAGTGCTTGCTCAGCACCGGGCGAATGGTTTGTTCGAGGACTTCAGCCGATGGCCGTGCGCCGTTTTCGCAGAGTTCGCTGATGTGGTCGCTGCCCAGGTTAGAGGTCATCAAAATCAGCGTATTGCGAAAATCGATCTCGCGCCCTTCGCCGTCGTTGGCTACGCCCTTGTCAAAGATTTGGTAAAAGAGGTTGAGCACGTCCGGGTCGGCCTTCTCGACTTCATCGAGCAGCACGACGGAATACGGTTTCTGGCGCACCGCTTCGGTGAGCATGCCGCCCTCGCCATAGCCGACGTAGCCTGGTGGCGCACCGATCAGGCGCGAAACGGTATGTTTCTCCTGGAATTCGGACATGTTGATGGTGGTGATGAAACGATCACCGCCGTACAACAAATCAGCGAGGGCCAATGCCGTTTCGGTCTTGCCGACGCCACTTGGGCCAACCAGCAGGAACACCCCCACGGGCGCATCGGGCTTGTTCAGGCCGGCGGCGGTAGCGCGCATCGAGCGATCAAGGGCGTGAACGGCTTGTTCCTGACCACGAATGCGGGTACGCAGGTCAGTAGCGAAGCTGGCAACCTTGGCATTGTGCTCACGGGCCAGTTGCGCCAGCGGTACGCCGGTCCAGGCACTGACCACCTCAGCCACAAGCCGCGGGCAGACTTCGAAGCTCACCAGTCGCTCTTTGACTTGCAACTCGGTCAGGGCTTTGTGAGTTTCGTTGAGTGCAGCTTCCAGGGTTTCGACGCTTTGCGCTTCGCCTAAGGTGTCTTCAACGTCTTCTTCGACCACAACGTTGGCGGCTTCACGGGCCTTGGCCAATTTTTGGCGCAGATCCAACAGATGCTCAGCCAATGTTTTCTGTTCGGTCCAGAGGGTTTCCAGCGTGACCATTTTGGTTTCAGCTTCTTCCAGACGTTCTTCCAGCGCATCCAGCGCTTCGTGGTCGATCAGCAAGCCGGCCTCGGCATCGCGGCGCAGGGCCTGACGTTGGCGGCCACCCTCTGCCAGCTCACCACGCAGCCGTTCCAGGCTTTCCGGAGCGGCTGCGAGGCTGATGCGCACACGAGCGCAGGCGGTGTCCAGTACGTCGACGGCTTTATCCGGCAGTTGACGACCCGCCAGGTAACGAGCGGACAACTCGGCAGCGGCGACCACCGCGTCATCACGTAAATAGATACCGTGGCTCTTCTCATAAACCTGAGCAAGGCCACGCAGAATGGTCACCGCCTCGCTGACGGTCGGTTCGTGCAGTTGCACTGGCTGGAATCGACGGGCCAGGGCAGGGTCTTTCTCAAAGTACTTTTTATACTCAGCCCAGGTAGTCGCAGCGATGGTGCGTAACTCTCCTCGGGCCAACGCTGGCTTAAGTAGGTTGGCGGCGTCAGAGCCACCGGCATTGCCGCCCGCACCTATCAAGGTATGGGCTTCGTCGATGAATAAGATGATTGGCCTCGGCGACGCTTTGACTTCATCAATCACACCTTTTAGGCGACGTTCGAATTCCCCTTTGACGCTGGCGCCGGCTTGCAACAGGCCCATGTCCAGAGACAGCAATTCGACGCCTTTCAACGCTTGCGGCACTTCACCAGTAGCAATACGCGAGGCCAGGCCTTCGACGATGGCCGTTTTACCGACGCCAGCTTCGCCAACAACAATCGGGTTGTTCTTGCGTCGCCGAGCAAGGATGTCAACCATCTGCCGGATCGCGCCGTCGCGGCACAACACCGGGTCGAGTTTGCCGTCGCGGGCCTGCTGGGTCAGGTTGTGGGTAAAGCGTTGCAGCAGGAACTCACTCGACACGTTCAATTTACCGGTGGCCGACGGCTCTTTCCGGGATAAAGCGAACTCTTTCAGGCGGTCGATATTCAATTTGGCCAGCAACAGTTGGTAGCGACTGCCGGCGTAGCGCATCGGGTTACGTAACAACGCGAGAATCAGTGCAGCCTGTTCGACCTGGGTCTGGCCCAGTTCAAGGTTGGCAACCAGCAAGGCGTCTTGCAGCCACTGCACCAGTTCCGGGGCGAACACCGGGTTGCGCGAAGCGCTGTGCTCGACCCGTGATTGCAGCGCTGCACTGAGTTCACCAGCGTCTACTTCAGCATCCAGCAGCGCACGGGCAAGCAAGCCTTGCGGACGCTCCAGCAAACCCAGCAGCAGGTCCTCGACGAGGATCTTGCTGCCGCCACGAGCCACACAGCGTTCGGCGGAACTTTCCAGGTCACGACGGGTTTCGGCATCCAGCGCCTGGATGAGTTGCTGTAGGTCTACGTTAATTATTTGTCATCTGTCCTTAATGAATTTTGCTACCCAGAGTCACCACACCGTCCGCTTTTTCGCGGCCGAGCCAACTGGTCCATCCCAGGCGACAAGCGTTTTGCTCACCAATACGCAGTTCGCGAATTTCTTCGTGGCGCAGCATCAGGCGAATGTCGTAATCGAGCGGGTCACGGAGGGTGAACCGCACCAGTGCACACAGCGGCTGGTAGCCGAAACCGATTGGCAGAAACTCGTGAAAGCGCTGCCAGTCCAGCTCACGGATGTGGATCCGGAACTTGCCGCTGCGATCGCGTACGGTCTCCCCCAACACCACGTCGTCACCAAGCGTGGAGTTGGCTCGTCCTAGGCGATTACGCTGTTCGTCGAGGATTTCCACATGGCGCTCAATGCACTGTTCAATGGTCAGTTCGGCGTGTTTGAAGTAGTAACGCAGCACCGCTTCGATCAGCGCAGCCGAATGCGCACGCAAACTGAGCAAGCCCAGATACGGCAGCAGGCGTTTCCAATTCAGCTCTTGGGCGCGCCGGATCTCTTCACCGCCGAGGCCGATCAGGGCAAACAGCTGAGAGGAAAAAGGGTCGAGGGCACCACTCTCGAAACTGGCGCGATAGCGGTATTTTTTCCAGATCGGCAGCATCAGCCGTTGTAGGCGATGGTGAAATAGGTCTAGGAAGTTGCGGGTTGGGTTGCCATCCTCGCTGTCGCCCAGGGCCTGTTCTGCGTAAAACGCCGGCAGCGGTGACCCAGAACCAACCAGTCCGATCAAATTGAATCGCAGGCGCGCGCGCATCAGCCCGTGCTCGTGAAAGAACTCAACGCGATCAAGGTCACTGCCGGGGAACCCCAGACTGGGATTGGCCTGAAATTCCAGTTGGTCGTACAAATCGTCTTGGCTGAGATGAGGGTGTGCTTCGCGTAGTCGGTCAACTACCAACAGTACGGCCTGAAACAGCGAGTACTCGCGTATGCCTCGGGTCAGTGCACTTAAAGAAGCGGTTGCAGGCCCATACGTGGTGTCCATTGGTACACCTCTCCCTGTGTGCTTTTTACCCGCAGCTCGTGGTAGGAATTGAGACTGGCGTAAAGCGCGAAAAACTCGTTAAGAACCGAAGCGAAAACGAACAGGTCGCCCTCACCGATATACCCTTGCGGGTCGATGGTCAGTTCGGTGCGCAGCCCACGAACCGGCAACCCTCGGTGCAATCGATCGACGTGTTGATGTTTGATCGACTTGAGCCCGCCGAGCAGGCGTTTGCTGACTTTTTCAGCGTGTTGGTCGTAATAGCGTGGCAGGTCATAGGTTTCGAGAATCACCTTCAACGCGTTGACGTCGGCCAGCGACAGATAGTTAAGCGACATGTTGCTGATCAGCTTCCAGAGGAAGTCATGATTCAGCGGCGGCGCGAAGCTCGAAGTGGCAGGGGTAATGTTGCGGAAACTCAGGAACTCCGGCGTTTCTTCGCAGGCCTGGCTGATGTCGCCAAGCTTGAGCTTGCGCGGCAGGTTCTGGTTGGTGCACATCAGCTCGACCGATAGGGTTTCCTGGGCTTCGGTGTGGCGAACACCGAAGCTCAGGTAAGTGTCGAGGCCCTCGTGCAGCGAGGAAGAGCGCTGGCGAATGCTGTAGTGAGGACGGCTGTTGGGTACGTCGAAACTGGGGTCGTGCTCGAAGGACTCGAACGGAACATACTCCTGGTAACCGAGGCCGCCAGGTTTCCAGCCAGTCACGGTTTCCACCGAGAACACACCGCAGTTTTCCAGGTCGTACTCGGCGGGTAGCAGCAGGTACTCGTCTTGCTTGCCGTCAAGGCGGATCGGCAGTGCATCGTGCGTGAACAGATTAACGATGGGCGTACAGTGAAGCTTCACGTTGTCCAGGGTCGGACGCATACGCAGGACTCCACTCTTGCGAATGTCGAAACGCAACTCCAGACCGCGCACCTGCTTGAGGATATATGCCGGCAAAGCCTTGAGTAGGTCCAGGCCGCTGATATCGACAAACAGGAATTTGTCCTGAAAGGCAAAATACTCTTGTAGGTAGCGATAACCGCGGAAGGTGTTCAGCGGATAAGGGATCAACGCTTCTTCTTCAGCAAAACCCACCGGCTGCACGCGGTCGCCGGGCATTTTGAACGCCATTGGCGTGCCGTTGACGCCATTAATGGGGTTGCCGGCGCCGTCCAGCGGGATCAGCTCGATGCCTTCCAGGTTACGCAACAGGCTCAGGTACAGCATCTGGCTGATATAGCGCTCGCCGGCAAAGTGCAGTCGCAAGCGGCTCAACTCCAGCTCACCGAGGTGCCCGTCGGCGCTCATTTCCAGACGCAGGCTCATCAGCGAACCGTCGCCCTTCACCGAGTAGTTCAGCGCAGTTAGGTCCAACGGCAGGACTTCAGTCGGATAGCAGGTGCGAAATCGGCAACGCACGTCATCAATCGGAACGCTTTCCACTGGTGTATCGCGTTCGACCATCAATGCCGGACCAGAACGTTTCAACGGTCCGAACTGCAAAATACTGAACGATGGCAGCGGCCGCATGTAGTTGGGCCACAGCAGTTGCATCAGAGAATGGCTGAGCTCCGGTAACTCGTCATCGAGTTTCTGACGCAGACGCCCGGTCAGGAATGCAAAACCCTCCAGCAATCGCTCCACGTCTGGATCCCGTCCGGCTTGACCGAGGAAAGGCGCCAACGCCGGGCTACGCTCGGCAAAGCGACGACCTAACTGACGAAGTGCAGTGAGTTCGCTTTGGTAATAGTGGTTAAAGGACACGGGGTACCTGCTTGGTATTCGAGCTCATGAACAAAACGTCCTAAATGCCAGACGGCTGAATAAATCACCCACGACAACACCGTCCAGGTAACCCTGCGCTTTAACTGTGGTCATGATTATTTGCTTGCTGCCTTTGGGACGTCAGGGCATTCGAGTCTCATTAGCTGACCTTGACTTGGCCGCTGCCATCTAGGCACGCGGCGAAACTGACCTGACGCTTGAAACCATCCACTTCCAGCAGGCCTTCGATGTTGAAGGACAGGCGAAGCTGATCGTGATCACGCGGCAGGGAGATGACACGCACATTGCTCAGGCGTGGCTCGTAGGCTTCGATGAAGTTTTCGATGGCCAGACGGGCCTGACTCAGGGAGTCGTGCAGACTTAGACGCATGTCATTGAGATCGGGTAGCCCGTAATCGGACAGCGTTTGTACGCTGCCCGCACGGGTGCTGAGCATCTTGGCCAGATGGGCAGCCACGGACGCCATGGCGGAAACCTCGCGGCTCCAGCCGACGCGTTTGTCCGCGTCACCACCCAGGCGTTCGAAAAGGCTGCCGTATCCAGTCATGAGCTGCTCCGTTTACTCTTTGTCCAGCTTGCCAACCAGCGACAAGGTGAAATCGGCTCCCATGTACTTGAAGTGCGGACGCACGTTCAAGCTGACGCGGTACCAGCCAGGCACGCCTTCGACATCGCTGACGATGATCTGGGCAGCGCGAAGTGGACGACGACCACGGACTTCAGCGCTTGGGTTTTCCTGGTCGGCGACGTACTGGCGGATCCACTTGTTGAGTTCAAGCTCCAGGTCGGTACGCTCCTTCCACGAACCGAGTTGCTCACGCTGCAGCACTTTCAGGTAATGGGCCAGGCGGTTGACGATCATCATGTACGGCAGTTGGGTGCCGAGCTTGTAGTTCAGCTCTGCAGCCTTGCCTTCTGCGCTGACGCCGAAGAGCTTGGGCTTTTGCACCGAGCTCGCGGAGAAGAACGCGGCGTTGTCGGAGCCTTTGCGCATGGTCAGGGAGATGAAGCCTTCCTCAGCCAGTTCGTATTCACGGCGGTCGGAAACCAGAACCTCGGTAGGGATCTTGGTTTCGATTTCGCCCATGCTTTCGAAGTGATGCAAAGGCAGGTCTTCAACCGCGCCACCGCTCTGCGGGCCAATAATGTTCGGGCACCAGCGGAATTTTGCGAAACTGTCGGTCAGCTTGGTGCCGAACGCATAGGCGGTGTTGCCCCACAGGTAGTGTTCGTGGCTGTTGGCGACAGTTTCTTTGTAGACGAACGATTTGACCGGGTTTTCTTCCGGGTCGTACGGGTTACGCAGGAGGAACCGCGGCACCGTCAAGCCGATGTAGCGGGAGTCTTCCGACTGGCGGAAACTCTGCCATTTGGCGAATTGCGGGCCTTCGAAGTGATCTTTCAGATCCTTCAGGTCTGGCAGACCGGTGAAGCTTTCCAGGCCAAAGAACTTCGGGCCGGCAGCAGCAATGAACGGCGCGTGAGACATACAGGCAACGCTGGACACGTACTGCATCAGCTTCACGTCCGGCGAGCTTGGGGACATGAAGTAGTTGGCGATAATTGCGCCAACAGGCTGACCACCGAACTGGCCGTATTCAGCGGTGTAGATGTGCTTGTACAGGCCAGACTGCATCACTTCCGGCGAATCGTCGAAATCGTCCAGCAGGTCTTCTTTGGAGACGTTGAGAATTTCGATCTTGATGTTTTCGCGGAAGTTAGTGCGATCAACCAGTAACTGCAGACCACGCCACGACGACTCCAGGGACTGGAACGCTGGGTGATGCAGGATTTCATCCATCTGGCGGCTGAGCTTGGCATCGATCTCGGCGATCATGCGATCAACCATGGCCTTCTTAACCGGCTCACCGTTGTTCTGCGGTTTGAGCAGCTCTTCGATGAAGGCCGACACACCACGTTTGGCGATGTCGTAGGCTTCGTCGTCCGGCGTCAGACGGGTTTCAGCGATGATGTTGTCGAGAATGCTGTATTCGCCGTTCCCGGTAGTTTTCTGCTGCAATGCACTCTTGCTCATCGTGTTGGTTTCCTTGGCTGATGGGGACTCAAGCGTCCTGGGCGGCGGAGTTCAACCCCAGCTCACCCAGTACGCGACCGCGGGATTCGTCGTCGGCGAGAACGCCTTCGATAGCTTTGCGGAACGCAGGCGCATTACCCAGCGGGCCTTTGAGGGCCACCAGCGCGTCGCGCAATTCCATCAGTTTTTTCAGCTCAGGCACTTGCTCGACCAGCGAGGCTGGGTTGAAGTCCTTCATCGAGCTGACGCGTACTTTCACCGCCAGTTCTTCAGTGTCGCCTTCTTCCTGAAGACGGTTCGGTACGCTCAGTGTCAGCTCCAACTCTTGCTTGGCCAGTACTTCGTCGAAGGTCATTTTGTCGATACTGATCGGCTTGCGATCTTCGACTTTGCGTTCGTCTTTGCGGTGGGTGTAGTCACCGATTGCCAGCAGCTTCAGCGGCAGCTCAATCTCTTCCTGAGCACCGCCATTGGAGGGTTTGAAGGTGACGTTGATGCGTTCTTTGGGGGCTACCGAGCCTTCTTTGGCCATGGCTTTTCTCCTTGCGGTTGTGGCCCTGGGGCCTATTCGAGTACCACTTCGAGATCGAGGTGGCACAACCTGCGATAAGTCTCTTCTTTACGCTCTCTCACAGCATGGTTTTGCGGTAATAACTCGCAGCAGCTATGCAGCAAATGCAGCACTTCGAGCACGAGATCGGGTTCCCAGGCGTGCAGGCCTGAGTCCTGTAGTGTTTGGTCGAGGGCTTCGAGTTGCGTCTTGGCCAGTTCGTATTTCTTTGCTGCGAAGCAAAGCCGGGCCAGGGCAAATTGCCAGAAAAATCGAACTCGTCCGCCGTGGGCGCTTTGCAGGCCTTGCTTGAGTATCTGCACGGCAGCCTTGAGGCCGTCTTTGTGCAAGATCGGCAGGACTTCCTCCAGGGCCAACTCCCAGGCCAATTGGGTGTCGGTTGCTTCAACCTTGCGTGGCAAACTGGAGGTTTGCAGATGCGGCGTGACGTTGGCACTGATCCAGGCGCGAGTGGTCAGATCTGCGAACGGGGTGCCGTTATGGAAACGTAGCTCGATGATGCCGGGCAGGCGCTGAATAAATAACGCGAAGTGAATTTCCACTTCGCGCATCGCCATCTCCGCGTTCAGCCCTTGCAAGCACTCCCAGACCATTCGCTGGCCATCGAACCAGAATGGCGCCTTCGCCAAGCTCGCCTCCAGCTCCACGAGCAGGTCTGCGTATTTGGCTTGATCAAAGCGATCCTGATAGGTCTTCAGTTTGTCCTCCGGTAGACCGCGCAACACGGTGATCTGCTCGGCGTTACGCTCGGGAATCGCATCAATGGGCAGCCACAACAGCGTGCGATTGAGGCGCAGCGCACGCAAGTCGGTGGCCTTCTGCTTGAGCCACCAGGCGCATAATGGACGGGCGTTTTCTTGCTGAGCGCGCAAGGCCTTGTGGGCCTCTTTCTCGTTGTCGATCGGCGCGCCAGGGGCAAACAATTGCGTAGCGGCCTGCTTGACCTGGGCCACAGCGGCGCCGACCAAGCCGGGTTCCGGCTGGTTGTCAGCAGCACGCTGGATCATGTTTTTTAAACGGCGGGAGATTGGCAGCAACAGCGGGGCGTCGTCGCCCAAATGTTCGGTGCAGGCGGCATCGAGACCTTCTAGGTACTCCACCATCCGGCGGAACAGCGGCAACTGCTCTTTGATCGCGATATTTTCGTTTAGCACCTGCTCAAGGCGTGGCACTAACCAACTGAGGGCAGCCGCGCGGGTGCGGGTCTTGTTTGGATGAATCTCAGCCCAATGGTTCTCACATAGATGTTGCAGAAGTCCGAGTCCAGCCAATAGCCCCTGGAAGGATTCGCGCTGGTACAGGCCCCAAGCCAGCCAAGCCCCGACTCGTACATCCTTGGATAGGGTGCGCAGCAGGGTTTCGCTGTTTTCGCAGATTTTCAGCCAATCGATCTGGCCGCTTTCATGCATGGATTGGGCTTTACCCAGCTCGCTTTCCAATGCTTCATATTCGCTCGAAAACCGAACGTCCTCGCCCGCAAAACTCTCATTGGAAATAGAGGTTTTCGCGAGTTCAAGATAATGAGCAGAAAGTTTACTGGAGTACGACATCCATGACCTTAAATTAAGATTGCCGCGACACACCCGTTAGAGTTGCAATGAGCCAGGGCAAAACGATGAGGTTTAAATTATTCATTGCGAGCGTGCTATTTTTGTGCGTGCGCGACGCAATCATCAGAAACTCACACTTCAGCAAGTTTTAAAATCCGCGCCACCGCCTTAGTGCTTTAGCGCTTGCTTGCCGAGCCTAAGCTTTGAAATATGCCTCTATTCCCTAACATTTCTCTTTTTTGCGGTTTGAGAACGGCCCGTGAATAAATATTGCGGGAGCACCTTACACTTCGCAATAGACAAAGGTGTAGGATTAGTCTGGAAATACACGTGGAAATTTCCCGTGCAATTGATATTTATGGATACTGAAGCGCGCAACACCAAACTGCCATTATGCGCCATAAGTTGCACACTGAAATGTGGATAACCCTGTGAATAAACCTCTACAGCGCACGCACTTAAACACTCACAGGCAAGTGCGCAAGAAGTTGCGCAGCATTGCGCAACTTCTTGCGCACTTTTATTGATAATTTCTATGTTAGGCGCTAGCCAAATCTACGACTTTAAATCAATGCCGTTGATAAATAAGGAATTTAATATTGTTGGCATAAACCTTGATGAGTGTTTTGGAACCTGCAGCGCAAACATGCCTGTGGGTCCCTATATTCTCAGCAAGGAGAGCATCCATGGCTACGCCAGCATATATGTCTATCACGGGTACCAAACAGGGCCTGATCACCGCCGGTGCCTTCACCGCTGACTCGGTCGGCAACACTTACCAGGAAGGTCATGAAGACCAGGTCATGGTTCAGGGCTTCAACCACGAAGTGATCATTCCTCGCGATCCGCAATCGGGTCAGCCGACCGGTCAGCGCGTTCACAAGCCTGTCAAAATCACCAAGGTGTTTGACAAGTCCTCGCCGCTGCTGCTGGCAGCACTGACTTCCGGCGAGCGCCTGACTGAGATTACCATCCAGTGGTATCGCACCTCCGCAGCGGGTACTCAAGAGCACTACTACACCACCAAGCTCGAAGACGCGATCATCGTTGATATCAAGGACTACATGCATAACTGCCAGGACCCGGCGAACTCGCACTTCACGCATCTGGAAGACGTTGAGTTCACCTACCGCAAAATCACCTGGACCCACGAAGTGTCTGGCACCTCTG
>NZ_FYEC01000045.1:0-33126 GCF_900187635.1 Pseudomonas sp. Irchel 3H3
TCTGGCTCTGGCTTTTGATCCTGGGCGCCCCGTTAACCACGCTGGCCGAACGCAGGCTTGAAGCCGTGGGTAACCCGGCAGGACGCCGGGTTAGCCGCCCCGCGCCATGGATGGCGCGTGGCGGCGGCCCACGGATTCAAGCCGGAGTGAGGGCACACCGAGCCCAAGCGAGGTGCCGAGTGGTGGGGTAAGAGCCTTTTGCTTACTTTTGGGCTCCTCCAAAAGTGAGCCGCTGTAAAAGCGGAACCATAGGTGGCCATTACCGCAAAAATGGATATGTACTCGGTCTAATCCAACACCCCAGAGGCCGCTACAAAGTTGTGTAGATACCTATGCCGCGATGAGGCCAGTCCATTCAACATCGATAATGCCTGACACACCACCATCGCGAGCAAGCTCGTCCCTACACAAGTTGGGCGGGCGCACCTGCGAGAACCCAAAACCACTGTAGCTATGGGTAACCCCTCGGCGGATGGCTCTTGTAAGAAATATTCGAGAGGAGTACAAATGTACTCCATGAATACTTTAACGCCTCGCCGTGCCGCCATCCTGACCTTTATCCGCGACCGTATCGCGCAACAGGGCCAATCCCCGAGCCTCGCTGAAATCAGCGAGGCCTTTGGTTTTGCCTCGCGCAGCGTGGCGCGCAAGCACGTGTTGGCGCTGACCGAGGGCGGGTTCATCGAGGTCAACCCGCATCAGGCACGGGGCATTCGGCTGCTCAACCAGCCGCGGCGCCCCGAGTTGCTGGACATCCCGGTGCTCGGGCGGGTAGCCGCTGGTGCGCCGATGGGGGTCGATGCCGAGGTGCACAGCCGGCTGTGGCTGGACCCTGCACTGTTCTCGCGGACCCCGGACTACCTGCTGCGGGTGCAGGGCGACTCGATGATCGGCGACGGCATCCTCGACGGCGACCTGGTGGGCGTGCGCCGCAGTGCCGAGGTGCAGAACGGCCAGATTGTGGTCGCACGGCTCGAAGGCGAAGTCACCATCAAGCGCTTTGAACGGGCCGGGGACAGCGTGCGCTTGCTGCCGCGCAACCCGGCCTACAGCCCCATTGTGGTCAGCGCCGATCAGGACCTGGCGATCGAAGGAGTGTTCTGCGGCCTGGTGAGACAAGGCTGATGGGTGCCGTCGTTGCGCTGGACACCCTGTTCCATCGCGGCCAGGTCTGGAAAGGCCGGCCTGCGCCCGCCGACGTCAGCCGCCAACCCACCGGGCATGCTGCGCTGGACGCGGCGTTGCCCAGCGGCGGCTGGCCGGAAGCGGCACTCAGCGAGATATTGATTGCCGGGCAGGGCGTCGGTGAGTTGCAATTGGTGTGGCCGACCCTGGCCAGGCTGACCGCGGACGGTGAGCGGGTGGTGCTGGTGGCGCCGCCCTGCGTGCCCTATCCCCAGGCGTGGCAGAACGCCGGGATCGACCTGCGCCAGTTGTCGGTCATCCAGGCCAGTGACCGCGAGGCCCTGTGGGCGGCGGAACAATGCCTGCGCTCGGGCAGTTGCGGCGCAGTACTGTGCTGGCCGAAACAGGCCGATGACCGCGCCTTGCGGCGTTTGCAGGTGGCTGCCGAAACCGGCCAGACCCTGGCCTTCGCCTATCGCTCGATCAAGGACGCGATCAACCCTTCGCCGGCAGCCCTGCGCATCGCTATCGATGCGCGGCCCGCCCAGTTGCGGGTGCTCAAGTGCCGCGGCGGGCTGGCCCGTACGGCGCCCATTGCCTTCGCCCCGGGGCATTGAGGTTGCTATGCGCTGGGTCTGTATCCTGTTCCCGCAACTGGCGCTGGACGCTGTCTTGCGTCAGCGCAGCGACCCCGACGAGCCGCTGGCGCTGCTGAGCGGCCCGGCACAACGCCGGGTGTTGCAGGCGGTGAATGAGCCGGCGCGGGCCCTGGGCTTGCGGGCCGGGCAGTCGATGACGGCCGCCCAGGCCCTGAGCAAGGCTTTTGCCTGCGCCGACTATGACCAGGCGGGAGTGGAACACTGGCAGCAGTTTCTCGCGGCCTGGGCCTACCGCTTCAGTTCCCAGGTCAGCGTGCATTTCCCACGTACCGTACTGTTTGAAATCGAGTCGAGCCTGGCGCTGTTCGGGCCCTGGCCGCAGTTCGAGGCCCGCTTGCGTGCCGAGCTGACGGCCCTGGGGTTTCGCCATCGCCTGGTGGCGGCGCCCAATCCCTTGGCCGCGCGGATCCTGGCCAACGCCTACGACGGCCTGGCGGTGTCGGACTCCCAGGCCCTGGGGCCGTTGCTTGGGCAGATGCCGGTCGAGCGCATCGGCCTGGCGCCGACGGTCGCCAGCGCCCTGTCACGCATGGGCCTGCGCACCCTTGGCCAGGTCCAGGCGCTACCCCGGCAAACCCTGGCCCGGCGGTTTGAGGCAGCGGTGCTCAAGCACCTCGATACCCTGCTGGGCGACCGACCGCTGGCCTTGGCCTTCTACCTGCCGCCGGACCGCTTCGACGTGCGCATCGAACTGAATTTTGATGTGCAATCGCACCAGGCCCTGCTGTTTCCGTTGCGCCGGCTGACCGCTGACCTGGCGGCGTTTCTCTGTGGTCGTGACAGTGGCGTGCAGCGGTTCGACCTGTACCTGGAGCACGCCGGCCTGCCTGATACCCTGATCAAGGTCGGGCTGCTGAGTGCCGAGCGCGACCCGGGCATGCTGTTCGAGCTGGCCCGGGGGCGCCTGGAACAGGTACAGGTCGAGGCCCCGGTACGTGGGTTTCGCCTGTCGGCGCAGGACTTGCCGAGCTTTGTACCGCAGCGCCGCGAGCTGTTCGACGAACGCCCGCAGCAATCCTTGCCCTGGGAGCAGTTGCGCGAGCGCCTGCGCGCCCGCCTGGGCGACGATGCCGTGCAGGGCCTGGGATTCCAGGCCGACCACCGCCCCGAGTGTGCCTGGCAACCCCATGCCCAGAGCCAGCCTGCCACGCTGCTGTCGCGGGCGCAGCGCCCGGGCTGGTTGCTGACCGAGCCGCAGGCGGTACAGGAAGGCGCTGCACGGATTCTCATGGGGCCGGAACGCATCGAGTCCGGCTGGTGGGATGGCGCCGATGTGCGCCGCGACTATTACCTGATCCAGACTCGTGCCGGGCAACAGGGCTGGGCCTATCGCGGGGTGGGCGAGGGTGGGCCGCTGTGGCTGCAGGGCTGGTTTGCATGAGCGGCGGGTATGCCGAGCTGCACTGCCTGTCGAACTTCAGTTTCCAGCGCGGTGCC
This sequence comes from Pseudomonas sp. Irchel 3H3, assembly GCF_900187635.1. Lineage (NCBI taxonomy): Bacteria > Pseudomonadati > Pseudomonadota > Gammaproteobacteria > Pseudomonadales > Pseudomonadaceae > Pseudomonas > Pseudomonas sp. Irchel 3H3. The sequence continues at coordinate 3,222 of NZ_FYEC01000045.1, forward strand.
TCCAGTGCCGGGGAACTGTTCGAACGGGCCAGGCGCCAGGGCTACCAGGCCCTGGCGATCACCGACGAATGCACCCTGGCCGGCATCGTTCGCGCCTGGCAAGCGGCCAGGGTGCAGGGGTTGCCGCTGATCATCGGCAGTGAAATGCGCATCGAGAACGGCCCGAAGCTGGTGCTGCTGGTGGAGAACATCGAGGGTTATCAGGCCCTGTGCCGGCTGATCACCCAGGCCCGGCGGCGTGCGGAAAAAGGCCAGTACCGGGTCCTGCGCGAAGACTTTGCCGAGCCCCTGCCCGGGCTGTTGGTCTTGTGGCTGCCGGACCCGGACGATGCGCCGGGCGAGGGCGCCTGGTTAAAAGGGCTGTTTGGCGCGCGGTTGTGGCTAGCGGTGGAGTTGCATTGCGGGCAGAACGATGCCCGGCGCCTGGCCGATCTGCAGGCCCTGGCGGCACAGTTGCAGATCCGCGCCGTGGCCAGCGGTGATGTGCACATGCATGCCCGTGGTCGCCGGGCGCTGCAGGACTGCATGACTGCGATTGCCCTGCACGTGCCGGTGGCCGCCGCCGGGCAGCGCCTGCACCCCAATGGCGAGCGGCATCTGCGCAGTCTTGAGGCGCTGGGTGAGCTGTATCCGCGCGCGCTGCTCGACGAAACCCTGGAGATTGCCCAACGCTGCCGTTTCGATCTCACTCAGTTGCGCTATCAATACCCTCGTGAGCTGGTGCCTGAAGGGCAGACGCCGACCTCCTGGCTGCGCCACTTGACCGCGCAGGGCCTGGCCCGGCGCTGGCCGCAAGGCCCGGACAGCAAGGTGCAGGCGCTGATCGACAAGGAACTGCAACTGATTGCCGAGCTGGGCTACGAGAGCTATTTCCTCACCGTCGAGGACATCGTCAGCTTCGCCCGGCGCCAGCGCATCCTGTGCCAGGGCCGAGGCTCGGCGGCCAACTCGGCAGTGTGTTTTGCCCTGGGCATTACCGAAATCGACCCGAGCCGGATGAACATGCTGTTCGAGCGGTTCCTGTCCCGCGAGCGCAACGAGCCGCCGGATATCGACGTCGATTTTGAGCACGAGCGCCGTGAGGAGGTCCTGCAATACGTGTTCCAGCGCTATGGTCGGCGCCGGGCGGCGCTGACGGCAGTGGTCAGCACTTACCACGCGGCCGGGGCGATCCGCGATGTGGCCAAGGTCCTTGGTTTGCCGCCCGACCAGATCAACGCCCTGGCCGACTGCTGCGGCCACTGGAGTGACGACGCACCGGGGCTTGCGCGTTTGCGTGAAAGCGGCTTTGACCCTGACACCCCGCTGCTGCGCCGGGTGTTGAGCCTGACCCGGCAACTGATCGGCTTCCCTCGGCACCTGTCCCAGCATCCGGGTGGCTTCGTGATTTCCGAGCAGCCGCTGGACAGCCTGGTGCCGGTGGAAAACGCGGCCATGGCCGAGCGCACGATCATCCAGTGGGACAAGGACGACCTGGACATGGTCGGCTTGCTCAAGGTCGACATCCTGGCCCTGGGCATGCTCAGCGCCATTCGCCGCTGTTTCGACCTGCTGCGCTACCACCGCGGGTTGGACCTGAGCCTGGCGAATATCCCGGCCGAAGACCCGCCGACCTACGAGATGATCTGCCGCGCCGACACCATCGGCGTGTTCCAGATCGAGTCCCGGGCGCAGATGTCGATGCTGCCCCGGCTGCAGCCTCGCACCTTCTATGACCTGGTGATCGAAGTGGCGATCGTCCGTCCCGGGCCGATCCAGGGCGGGATGGTGCACCCCTATCTGCGGCGGCGGAACAAGGAGGAGCCAGAAACCTATCCCAGCGTGGCGCTCGAAGCGGTGCTCAAGCGCACCCTGGGGGTGCCGTTGTTCCAGGAACAGGTCATGCAGATCGCCATCGTGGCGGCCGACTACAGCCCCGGCGAGGCGGATCAACTGCGCCGCGCCATGGCCGCCTGGAAACGTCACGGTGGCCTCGACTCGCACCAGGTGCGCCTGCGCGAAGGCATGCTGAAAAACGGCTATTCAGAGGCGTTTGCCGCGCAGATCTTCGAGCAGATCAAGGGGTTTGGCAGCTACGGTTTCCCCGAGTCCCACGCCGCCAGCTTTGCCCTGCTGACCTACGCCAGTTGCTGGCTCAAATGCCATGAGCCGGCGGCGTTTGCCTGTGCCTTGATCAACAGCTGGCCGATGGGTTTCTACAGTCCCGACCAGATCCTCCAGGACGCGCGCCGGCATCAACTGCAGATCCGCCCGGTGGACATCAGCGCCAGTGCCTGGGATTGCAGCCTGGAACCGATTGCCCAGCAGCAGCCGGCGATCCGCCTGGGCTTGCGCATGATCAAGGGGTTTCGTGAGGAGGACGCCCGGCGTATCGAGGCGGCACGCCTGTGCCGGGCCTTCGTCGATGTGGCCGACCTTGGCCAGCGCGCCGGGCTCGATGCCCGGGCCCATGCGTTGCTGGCCGATGCCGGCGCCTTGCGTCCGCTCGCCGGCAATCGTCACCGGGCGCGTTGGGAGGTGGCGGGGGTGCAGCAACAACTGGGACTGTTCGCCGGCTTGCCGAGCCAGGACGAACCGCCGGTGAGCCTGCCAGCCCCCACCGTCAGTGAAGACCTGCACGCCGACTACCACAGCGTCGGCACCACGCTCGGCCCCCATCCGCTGGCACTGTTGCGCGAGCAGTTGCGGGCCCGGCGTTGCCGCAGCTCACGGCAGTTGCTGGAGGTCGAACACGGACGCAACGTCAGCGTCGCCGGCCTGGTCACCGGCCGCCAGCGTCCGGGCACCGCCAGTGGCGTGACCTTCGTCACCCTGGAAGACGAGTTTGGCAACATCAACGTGGTGGTCTGGCGCGACCTCGCCGAGCGCCAGCGCAAGACCCTGGTCGGGGCGCAATTGCTCAAGGTCGACGGGCGCTGGGAAAAGGTCGGCGAAGTGCGCCACCTGATCGCCGGCCGCCTGAGCGACCTGAGTCCGCTGCTGAACGGCATCAGCGTGCACAGTCGGGATTTTCATTGAATCAGCCGTTGGCGAAATTGCGCAACAGTCGCGCGGTTTCCACTGGACGCTCCAGCATGGGCAAGTGGTTGCAGTCGTCCAGGGTCACCAACTGCCGGGCCTGATGGGGCGGCAGGCGGTTTTCCAGGGTCTGCAGGGCAGAGATATCGATCACTCGATCCTCGCGGCAGCCGACGCCGAGCACCGGTATGTTGAGCCGGCCCAGGCGCGGGTCCAATGCCTGCCATTGGGAAGGCGGGCGGATTTGCTCCAGGGTCGATTCGATGAAGGGGCGCTGGGCGCGGTTGAGGCTGATGGCGTCTGCCACCTGCTGGTCGGACATCGGCAGTGGATCGAGGTAGACCAGGCGCGCAGTGCGTTCGACACCGGCACGGTCATCGTAGATAAACGGGTTGTCACCGGCATTCAGGGCACGGATGAAGTCGTTTTCGACAAAGCTCAATCCCAGGGATCCGATCAGCGCCAGTCGGGCTACCCGCTGTGGCCGTTCGACGGCATGCACCCCGGTTATGGCGCCGCCCATGGAATGACCGACCAGGGTGAGCTGTTGGAGATCAAGCGCCTGGATAAACCCATCAAGGCGCGTCGCCTGGGCTTCAATGTCATAGTTCTGGCCCGGGAGGCGCGTCGATTGACCCCAGCCAGGAAGGTCGGGAATGATCAAGTGAAAGTCTGTGCCGAGGTCTGCGGCGAGGCGGGCCCAAACGTCCTTGCCGGAAGCAAACCCATGGACGAGCAGCAGGCTCGGGCCGTTTTTCTCGCCCTCGTAATAGGCCCAGGTCGTGTCACCGACCTGGATCGCACGGGACTGCAGGGCGGTGCCTGGGGGCGGCAAACCATCGGCACGGGCCGTGGCCAGGCAAGGCAGCAGGGCCAGCGCAAGACTGAGCAAATGGGCCAGCAGTCGGTTGCGGGATTTATCGTGACGGGTGAAGCGCGGGTCAACGTCCATGTCATTACAGTCCTGTAGGCGGGGTGGGTGGGCTCATGCCCTGCAGGATCGATTTGAAGAGGAGTGCGGCGTCGCGGCAATGCTGGCAACCGGGAAAAACTGCCAGTTGAAGTTTCCGCTTGCTGCCGACCTCGAAGGTGGCCGGCACAGCGCCTTATTAGTGCTGTCCTCGGCGATAGCACTTTGCAATAATGCCGCGCGCCGACTCCTCGAAGCCTGGCTGTCGATTTCCATCCCATCATTATCTTTTGTTGCTGCAACGTGCAGTAACCAGGCCTGTTCGTGCCGGGATAAACAGTTTTTACATAAGGAATATGCAGTGAGAATGATCTCTCGGATGGTGCTGTCAGGTGCAGCGATAGCCATCGCGGCCACGCTCGGCGGATGTGCAACCGAAAGCTCCCGTGCCTTGCCGGTGGCCAAAGTCGAAAGCGCCACTCAGGCCTGGAGCGGTGCTCGGGTGCCTATGGCAGTCGGCAAGTTCGACAACCGCTCCAGCTACATGCGCGGGATTTTCTCTGATGGCGTAGACCGTCTCGGTGGCCAGGCCAAGACCATCCTGATCACACATTTGCAGCAGACCAACCGCTTCAGCGTGCTGGACCGAGACAACATGGGTGAAATCCAGCAGGAAGCGGCTATCAAGGGCCAGGCCCAACGCCTCAAGGGCGCCGACTTTGTGGTGACCGGTGATGTCACCGAGTTCGGTCGCAAGGAAACCGGCGATCGCCAGCTGTTCGGCATTCTTGGTCGTGGCAAGACCCAGGTGGCTTACGCCAAGGTCAACCTGAATATCGTCAACATCAGCACCTCGGAAGTGGTGTATTCGACCCAGGGCGCGGGCGAGTACGCGTTGTCCAACCGCGAAGTGATCGGCTTCGGCGGTACCGCTTCCTACGACTCGACCCTCAACGGCAAGGTCCTGGACCTGGCCATGCGCGAAGCGATCAATCGTCTTGTAGACGGCATGAACGCCGGTGCCTGGAAGCCGGGCAACTGATCAAGGTCGATCACCAGGAGCGATACCGATGAGCAAGTGTATGGCGTGGCCAATGATGGCCCTGGCCTTGTCGGGCAGCGTGTTGCTGGCCGGATGCAGCACCCCGAAAACCCTGTACCAATGGGAAGACTACCAGCCCCAGGTGTATGAGTACTTCAAGGGCGAAGAGCCCAAGGAAGCTCAGGCCGAAGCGCTGGAGCGCGACCTGCAGAAGATCAATGCCACGGGCAGCACCCCGCCACCGGGTTACCACGCCCACCTGGGGCTGTTGTACCTGAGCATGGGCAAGGACGATCAGATGGTGCAGCAGTTCCGGACCGAGAAAGCCCTGTTTCCCGAATCCGGGCCGTACATGGACTTCCTGCTCAAGAACGCCAAGACCGGAGATGCCAAATGATCGTGCGCTCAGTAAAACTGCTGGCTGGGGCCCTGGCCCTGGCCCTGCTGGGTGGATGTGTCAGCCCCAAGACCGTGGACTATTCGGCGTACAAGCAAAGCCGTCCGAAAAGCATCCTGGTGTTGCCGCCGCTGAACGACTCGCCGGACGTCAAGGCCACTTACAGCATGCTGTCCCAGGTGACCTTCCCATTGGCGGAAGCCGGTTACTACGTCTTGCCCATCGCCCTGGTTGACGAGACCTTTCGCCAGAACGGCCTGACCACGCCGGCAGACATCCACCAGGCGCCCGCCAATAAGCTGCAGGAGATCTTCGGTGCCGACGCCGCGCTCTACATCACCGTGAGTGAGTACGGCACCAGCTACATGCTGATCGCCAGCGACACCGTGGTCACGGCCAGCGCCAAGTTGGTGGATCTGCGCACCGGCACTACCCTGTGGACTGGCACCGCCCGGGCCTCCAGCGAAGAGAGTGGCGGCGGCGGTGGTGGCGGCCTGGTCGGCATGCTGATTACCGCGGCGGTCAAACAGATCGTCAACAGCTCCACCGACGCCGGTCACCCGGTTGCCGGCATCACCAGTGTCCGGCTGCTGTCAGCTGGGCAACCAGCAGGCCTGCTGTATGGACCGCGTTCGCCCAAGTACGGCACCGATTGAGCTGAACTGACTGCGGATTCAGGCGTAGCTCAGCCCGCACATCGCGGGCTGACAAGCGCCGCGAGTTGGACAACAATGAAACCATCAGCGCCGGCCGCGCTCCAAGCTTTGAGCGCGGGCCCACCTGCGTCGGTCCGTTGTTCCACCTTTGCGCTGTGCGCACAGAGTCCATCGATGCAGTTTCTAACGCAGAATCATGGTTGTAGCGGGTGGAGCGGCGAAATGGCCGAACGCATTCGCGCGTTCGACTGGAGTGTCACCGAACTGGGCAGCTACGATACCTGGTCGCGCAGCCTGCGCAGTTCGGTGCAGTTGCTGCTGGCCTCACCGGTGCCGCTGGTGATGCTCTGGGGACGCCCCGGCTACATGATCTACAACGATGCCTATTCGGTGTTTGCCGGCGGGCGTCATCCCTATCTGCTCGGCTCGCCAGTGGAACTGGGTTGGCCGGAGGTCGCCGAATTCAACCGTAACGTGGTCGACACCTGCCTGGCTGGTGGCACCCTTTCATACCGCAACAAAGAGCTGGAGCTGTTGCGTAACGGCCAGCCCGAAGCCGTGTTCATGGACCTCTACTACAGCCCGGTGGCCGATGATGACGGCGTGCCGGCCGGGGTCCTCGCGATTGTCGTGGAAACCACCGCCCACATGACCTCTGAACGCCTGCGCGAACAGGCCGAAGCAGCCTATCGTGCCGACAACGAACGGGTACGCCTGGCGCTCAATGCCGGGGCCTTGCTGGGGTCGTTTGTCTGGGACATTCGGGCCAATCTGCTGTCCGGGGATGAGCGGTTTGCACGGACTTTTTCCTATCCGTGCGAGCAGTCGCTGGAGCTGATGTCACCCGAGTACGCCGCGACCAGAATCCATCCCGATGACTTGCCAGAGGTTAATCAGTTGGTGGAGCAAGCCCTGGAAAATGGTGGCCCGTTCAATGCTGAATACCGTATCCGGCGGGCGGATGACAGCTATTGCTGGGTGCTGGCCAGTGGTTGCTGCGAGTTCGATGAACAAGCTCAACCCCTGCGTTTTCCCGGGGTGCTGATCGATATCCACGAGCGCAAGACTGCCGAAGAGAACCTGCTCAAGTTCACCCGCAACCTGGAGCAGCGGGTCGCCGATGAGGTGGAAGGGCGCCTCGCCGCTGAGGAGCAATTGCGCCAGTCGCAGAAACTCGAAGCCATTGGTGGATTGACCGGCGGCGTTGCCCATGACTTCAATAATCTGTTGCAGGTGATCGCCGGCAACCTGCACCTGTTGGCCCGCCATGAAGCCGATAACGCCAACGTGCAGCGCCGGGTCGGTGCCGCCCTGGCAGCCGTCGAGCGCGGTGCCATGCTGTCCTCGCAACTGCTCGCCTTTGCCCGCCGCCAGCCCTTGTCGCCGGCGGTCTACAACCCTCGGCAAATCTACCAGCGCCTGGGGGAATTGCTGCAGCGTGCGCTGGGCGAAACCATTCAGATCGATGTGCAACTGCCCGACGACCCCTGGTGCATTTCGGTCGACCGCAACCAGTTGGAAAACGCCTTGCTCAACCTGGCGATCAATGCCCGTGACGCGATGCATGGCGAAGGCACGATTGTGATCAGTGGCAAAAACGTCGTGCTCGATCGCTTCGTGTGCGTCGGCAAGGGCATCAGCGCTGGCGACTATGTGCGCCTGTCGGTGATCGACCCCGGCGAGGGCATGGATGCGGCGACCCTCAAGCAGGCGTTCGAACCGTTCTTCACCACCAAGGCCGACGGCCAGGGCACCGGCCTGGGCCTGAGCATGGTGTTCGGTTTCGTCAAACAGAGCGGTGGGCATATCGAGATGACCAGCGAGGTCGGCGGCGGCACGTGCGTGCACATGTATTTTCCTCGCAGTGAACGCGCCCAGAGCCGTGAGATGCCATCGCGAAGTGTGCCAGGCACAGGCGGCAACGAGACGATCCTGGTGGTGGAGGACAACGAGGAAGTACGTGGTACCGCCGCCGAATTTCTCCAGGCCTCGGGCTACCAGGTGTTGCTCGCGGGCAATGGCGACAGTGCCATGCAGTTGCTGCTGGACGGGGCGACGGTGGACCTGATTTTTACCGACGTGGTGATGCCCGGGCTGATCAAGAGTTCCGACCTGGCCGCCTGGGCCAAGGTCCAGGTGCCTGCAGTGGCGGTGCTGTTCACCTCGGGCCATACCCGCGACATCATTTCCGACAATCATCAGCTTAGCCCCGACACCTACTTGCTGAGCAAGCCCTATGGTCCGGATGCGCTGTTGAGCATGATCCGCAGTGTCCTGGGGGAGAGCGGCCGCGAGTGAGGGGCGACGAACGGACACCGCTGGTCCGATTGACGGTCGACAGCGACCCTCAGGCAAGGCCATGCTGATAACTGGTGAACACAGGACAAGTGTTCGCCACCGATCAACAAACGGAGGTGTTCCATGCCGGTGAAACATGACCTGTATCAGGACTTGAGCTATTCAAAGGAAGACATTCAGAAAAAGCGTGCCAATGATCCCCACCTGCACGCGCTGCTGGATAAATACTCGGATATCGACACCCAGGTACTGAAGGCGGAAGCCGCTGCCCAGGCCGACGACGAGGTGAGGAAGCTCAAGGCCAAACGCCTTACGATCAAAGACGAAATCTCCAAAAGCTTGAACGGTGCCTCCAAGGCTTGACCACTCGGCGGGGGCGCAGCGTCGCCCCCGTGATTTACTCAAGGCAGTGCTGACAACGCCTTGGCCAAAGGCAGTCGTACCATATGACTGGACTTCAGCGAACCGAAATACAGCCAGTCGCCATACTCGCGGACCGTGGTGATGGGTGAGTAGTTGCCACTGCTGGCATCCTGCAGGTTACTGATCACCTTGCCGTACAGATCCAACCCCAGGGCAAACGCTCGGCGCTCCACCGGCTTGGGCAGGAGCATCATCGCCCTGACGATCATCTTGCGCACGAACGGATACCCGGCCAACCCATCGAGCAGGCTGTTGCGCGGTGCGTACAACGCCACCCAGAAACGCTCCTGGCCGTTGAAGCTGAGGTTGTCCGGCAAGCCCGGCAGGTTGTCGACGAACACTTCGCGGGTGCGTGCCTTGGGGCCGCTCAGCCAGTAGCGGGTGATGCGATAGGCACCGGTTTCGTTAACCAGCACAAAGCTGTCATTGGGCCCCAGCGCCACGCCATTGGCGAACTCCAGGCGGTCCAGCAACTGCTCGGTCTTGCCACTCTGGAAGTCATAGCGCAGCAGACGCCCGTCACCCCCGTGCTCGATGATCGCCTCGCCATCATGGCCGTAGCCCCACCGACTGGAAGCATCGCTGAAATAGGCGTAGTGCCCGGTCCGGTCGATGACCACATCATCGGTAAAGCCCAGGGGCACGCCGCCGGCCTCGGTGCTCAGGGCGATCAACTGGCCTTGGGTATCGAGGGCCAGCAGGCCCTTGATGGCGTCGGCGATGATCAGCCGGCCATCCGGATGCCGGGCCAGGCCCAGGGGGCGGCCGCCGGTGTCGGTCAGCACCTTGAGGATCTTGCCGTCCAGGCTGCTGCGGATCACCCGGCCGTCATGCAGGCCGCTGATCAGGAAACCGTCTTCCAGCAGCAGGGCTTCGGGCCCCGGGAGGTTGGCCGAGCCGACGTGCTCCACGTCCCTGAGCCGTTGGTTTTCGGCAAACACCCCCGAGACCAGGGAAGGTGCTGGCGACGGCTTCCAGGCCACGGGTTGCACCTGGGTCGGCGCCAGTAGCAGGAACAGCCCGACCAGCACCACGACCACCAACAGCAAACCACTGAGGCTGACGCGCCGGCGCGCGCCGCTCATCAAGCGACGGCTCCGGCGGGCTTGCCCAGCGTGCCCAGCGCGCGGTCGCGCAGGGCCAGCAGCGACACCGCTGACTCGCGGTCGATCCGCCGCTTGAGCAGCAATTGATTGGCCAGGCGCATCCACAGACCGCTGAAGCGGTACTCCAGGGTACGCACAAAACGGCTGCCGTCGCCCTCGCTGCTGCATTCATAGGTCAGCAACAATTCCAGGCCGTGATCGCCCTGGGCCCGGGCGCTCCAGCGGCGCCCCGGCAAGTATTCGTTGACCTCCCAGCTCAGGTGCCCGGCGCGACCTCCGGCGTGGATGTCCTCTTCAAAACGTGCCCCGGCATGCAGCGGTCCTTGCGGCCCCTCGACCCGCAGCGAGGAGGGGTGCCACTCCGGCCAGCGAGTGACGCTGCTGGCGTAGGCGAGCACGGCAATCGGCTCGCGGGCAATGTCGATCTGGTGCTGCAGGCGGGTCATGGGCGTTCTGCTCCAAGGCAGGTGGGCGTGGTTGGGGTGGTCTTCCCAGTACAGCGTGTCAAACAGGTAGTCCATCAGTGGCAACACGATGTTGAAGTTGCGCGCCTGCATCAGCTCGCGCCGATGATGCAGTTCATGCAGGTGGCGCATCTGGCGGATCCACGGCAGGCGGGTGAGGGGATTGCTCGGCGGCAGGTGTTCGCAGGCATGAAACACTTCGTAGGTCAGGTAGCCGAGGATCATGCAGCCGGCGAACAGTCCAGCAACGTTGCCATTGAACTGCGCCAGCAACCACCAGGCGGGCAGGGTGACCAGCAGGCAATGCAACACGATCAGCCAGGCCGGAAACAGAATCACCCGCCAGTCGCGCGCGGTGTCGTAGGCCATTTGGCCGGGGGCGAAAAAACTGTGGTGATCGCCGGCATGACGGGCATAAAACAGGCGGGCAAAGGCATGCTTGTGATGGCCCAGGTGCCGGTGCACGGTATAGACCACCAGGTTGAACAGCAGCAGGCTCAGCGGCACCGCCAACCATTCGAGCACTTGCACCTGCTCCAGCGTGCCCCAGAACAGGCTGATCGCCGTGATCCCGAACACCAGCACAAACCCTGCGTGCAGCCACGGATTGTAGAAGCGGTGGATCTCGGCGCGATATCGGTTGCGAAACGCCTGCGTGGTTTGCCTCACCCTGATCACCTGTTGTCGTTGTTATTGACAGAAGATTAGTCGCGGGCAAATTATCCGGCCAATGGATCTGCGTAATAGCCGGTGATCCAGGCGCTGAATGCCGATCCGGGAGGCCAGGTGATGATTGACTGCAAACGTGCTTACGCGCCGGCCGAGGCCAGTGACGGTTGTCGAGTGCTGGTGGATCGGCTCTGGCCGCGCAATTGTCCCCGCCAGCAGTTGGCGCTGGCTCAATGGCTGCCGCAGGTGGCGCCCTCGACTGCGCTGCGACGCGCCTTCAAGACCGCCGAAATTGACTTTGCGCACTTTCGCCTGGGTTACCGACAAGAGTTGGCGGCGCAACCGGGCCATTGGTGGCAATTGCTGGAGTTGGCCGAACGTGGCCCGCTGACGCTGATCTACGCGGCTCGTCATGAGACGCAGAACAATGCCCGAGTCCTTGCCGAGTGGCTGGAGGACGAGCTGGACCGACGTGACACTGGCAGTTCACCGGTGTGTTATGCCGAGCTGTTCAAGGCGCCTTGAGCGCCTTCAGAGCAATGGGTCCCAGCGCTGTGACCAGTCGCTTTCCCGCTGGACCAGTTGGCGCAGTAGCTCGAACGCCTGCTGCAGTACCTGGGAGTCACGATCGCGCGAATACACCAGGAACGTCGGGTAGCTGAACTCCGGCGCCTTGGGCACCCGCTCCAGCACCCCGCTGTCCAGATAGGACTGCACCACCCGGGTCCGGAAGTAACCGGCGCCACCGTTCTGCAGAATGTACTGCAACGCCAGCGGCCCGAGGTTGAAACTCAGCACGGCTTTGGCCTTGTCCGGCAGCGCAGAGTCGTGCTGACGGCGAAAGTCGCTGCCCCAGTCGATGTACACATAGGGTTCGGGTTGCGAGGGCAGTCGTACCAGGATCAGCTTTTCCTCGAGCAGTTGCTCGACCTGCAGCCGCGGCCAGTATTCGGGTTGAAACACCAGGGCGGCGTCCAGCACGCCCATTTCCAACTGCCGCAGCAGGGCTTCGCCGTTGCCGATTTCCGTGCGCAGGGCGTAGGCCGGAATGTTGGCGCGAATGTCCCGGGCCCAACTGAGCATCAACGGATTGCACAGGCTGACCTCGCCACCGATGTGCAGCACATTGCGGTAGCCGTCCGGCAGGGGCAAGTCGCGGCGGGCCGCTTCCCAGGTCTGCACCAGCTGATTGGCATACACCACAAAGGCCTCACCGTCGGCCGTCAGGCGGGCGCCGGCACGGTTGCGCACGAACAGGGTGGTGGCCAGTTGGCTCTCGAGTTTTTGTACCCGCGCGGTGATCGCGGTCTGGGTGACGTGGAGTTTTTCCGCGGCGGCGGCCAGGCTGCCGCAACGCACGATTTCCAGGAAGGTACGGGCGAGATCGATGTCCATGGGCCGGTCGCTGACGTAAAGGGCCCCGCAGTGTAGAGCAAGCGGGCACTGAAGGCCCGTCGGGGGCCTGAAACGACGAATCCCGCCTTGGCGGCGGGATTCGTCTGCAGCTTGGCCGGGCCTCCACAGGGGAGGCCGCTGGCTTAGGCCGGGAACAACTCGGACAGTTTCATCGCCAGCATCATGTCGCCTTCAGCGCGCAGTTTGCCGCCCATGAACGCTTGCATGCCATCGGTTTCACCGCTGACGATGCCTTGCAGGGTTTCGCTGTCCATGACCAGGGTCACTTGGGCGTCCGGGTTCTCGCCTTCTTTCAGTTCGCAGGTGCTGTCTTTGACAACCAGCGAGAAGTTCTTGTCTTCGTCGATACGGAAACCGAACACCAGGTCCAGGCCGGCAGCGGCGGCTGGGTTGAACTTGGCTTGCATTGCTTGTACGGCGTCAGCTACGGAGGTCATGGTTCGATCCTTTTATGGGGTGTTACAGCAAGGGTCACAGTAATCCGGGGTTCATCGGAAAGTGATGAGTTCCGGGGCCTTCAACAGTTGCAGGTGGGCATGACTGTTGAAAGAAGCCAGGGCCACCTCGCGACCACGGAACTTCAAGTGGTTGAGCGAGGTGTTGACGATTTGCCAGTTCAGCTCGAAAGCCTGTTTGGCTGGCATCAGCGTAATCAGGTGGAGCAGGGCGGTAATGGTGCCGCCGGAGGTGAACACGGCGATCTTCTGGGTGTTGTCGGCCTGTTCCAGTATGCGTTGCAGGCCGGCCTGCACCCGTTCGACAAACCCGAGCCAGCTTTCCAGGCCGGGCGGGTCGTAGGTGCCGGCCAGCCAGCGCTCGATGATCAGGGCGAAGATGCGCTGGAACTCGCCGCGGTTGTGCGCCGCGTTGCGCAGGATGTGCAGGGCCTCGGGTTCTTCGGGCAGCAGGTCCGGGAGCAGCGCACGGATCACCGCGTCGGCGTCGAACTCATTGAAGGCCGAGTCGGTCTCCAGGGTCGGCACCGGCAGGCCAACGGCGGCGAACTGCGCCAGCGCGCTGGTGGCGGTGTGTTGCTGGCGGCGCAGGTCGCCGGCCAGGCAGCGATCGAAGCTCAGCCCCAGCTCAGCCAGGTGGCTGCCGAGGATTTCTGCCTGGCGCACCCCGGTCGGCGACAACACGTCGTAGTCGTCTGCACCGAAGGAGGCCTGGCCATGTCGAATCAAGTAGATGCTGCCCACGTCCGCGTCATCCCGGTACGTTGAAGGTTTTGCGAGGTTATGAGGATGCCGGTGAGCTGTCAATGAAAAAACATACGCTTGTTTGAAATGCTCGTTGGAGGCCCCTCGCATCAGGTTTCACGGCTGGCCGCAACGCGGTCGCATGGGTATGCTGGAGCTATCCGCGCCCGCGTATCGAGCGGCGCACCGTCGTTAAGGAGTCCATGTGGAGTTTTTTGCCGAGTACGCAAGTTTTCTGGCTAAAACCGTTACCCTGGTGATCGCCATCCTGGTGGTCCTGGCCAGCTTTGCCGCGCTGCGCAGCAAGGGCCGGCGTAAATCAGCGGGCCAGTTGCAGGTCAGCAAACTCAACGATTTCTACAAGGGGCTGCGCGAGCGCCTGGAGCAGACCTTGCTCGACAAGGACCAGCTCAAGGCCCTGCGCAAATCCGAAGCCAAGTCCGAGAAGAAGCACAAGAAAAAGCCTGAGGCCAAGCCGCGGGTGTTCGTCCTCGACTTCGACGGCGACATCAAGGCCTCGGCCACTGAGAGCCTGCGCCACGAAATCACCGCGCTGCTGTCCCTGGCCACGCCCAAGGACGAAGTGGTCCTGCGCCTGGAAAGCGGCGGTGGCATGGTGCATAGCTACGGGCTGGCCTCCTCGCAACTGGCGCGGATTCGCCAGGCCGGCGTGCCACTGACCGTGTGCATCGACAAGGTCGCCGCCAGCGGCGGCTACATGATGGCGTGCATCGGCGAGAAGATCATCAGCGCGCCCTTTGCCATCCTCGGCTCGATCGGCGTGGTGGCGCAGTTGCCCAACGTCAATCGGTTGCTGAAAAAACACGACATCGACTTTGAAGTGCTGACCGCTGGCGAATACAAACGCACCCTGACGGTGTTTGGTGAAAACACCGAGAAGGGCCGGGAGAAGTTCCAGGAAGACCTGGATGTGACCCATGAACTGTTCAAGAACTTCGTCGCCCGTTATCGCCCGCAACTGGCCATCGATGAAGTGGCCACCGGGGAAGTCTGGCTGGGTATCGCCGCGCTGGACAAACAACTGGTGGATGAACTCAAGACCAGCGACGAATACCTGGCCGAACGCGCCAAGGGTGCCGAGTTGTTCCACCTGCACTATGCCGAGCGCAAGAGTTTGCAGGAGCGGGTCGGGTTGGCTGCCAGTGGTTCGGTGGATCGCCTGTTGTTGACCTGGTGGAGCCGCTTGACCCAACAACGGTTCTGGTAACTAACCAGGGATCTGTGTCGTCATGTAGGGGGGAACTCCTACAGGTTTTTTCCAAGCCCTGAATACAAGTAGCGATCCTTGTTTCGGGGCTTTTTTGTCATAGATGAATAACTGACTTCATGTGTCGGGATTTCGCCGCCAGTTGGCGATTTTTCCGGCGCGGATCCAGCAGTTCGATCGCTTAGGCTGGGGGTTCCCCACCCACCGCAATGGAACTGCCCAATGAATCAACCTCAACACCCTTTGCCCTTGGCGCTTTCGCGCGAAGACCTCAAGGCAACAGTCGATACCGTCCTGCCGTTATCGCCCGCGCAGTTCGCCAACCAACTGATTCAAGCCAAATGGGGTCATGACCTTGATCCCGAGACCGCGCAACTGGTCACGCTCAACTACAACTTTCACGGCCATCCAGCCCAGGCGGGTGTCGAGCAGGGGCGGGTGGCGAGCACCCGGAGCCTGACCCAGCTCCTGGTGGACAATTATCAAACCGTCGGTGACGGGCGTTTTGGCGAAACGGCGTTCGGTTTGTATACGCCACCCGATATCGGCCCAGCTGTGCAAATCGTCGCCAAGGTCGATGAGTTTGCCTATGTCGGCAGTGGCAACCATGACACCTATGAAGGCATCTACCGTCAGGCTGATCCGCAGACCTACGACCCTTCAACCCAGCTGAAAATCCGCCCTGTGGATTTCAAGCGCTGGGTCTGGGAGCTGGAGTTGAAGGACCGCTACAGTGACTATCTGGACCAGGCCTGGCCCACCGATGAGGTCATCATTGCAGCGCCAGCCTACCCGCTGCGCACCTCGGTCAAGACGGCCCTGGTCATGGCGGCGTACTTGCAGCGCCAGGAACACAGCCTGAGCGAACAGGGTTTGGCCATCGTCCTGCAAGTGGCCGGCCTGGCGCCGCAGCAGCCTTGGGCGCAGGTGACGCTCGAGCAGTTGCAGGCACCGAGCCGCAGCTCGCGCCAGGTCGAAGTCGCGCGCCTGGTGATCTATCGCTACAGCGCCACGGATATCTGGAGTTTTTCTCGTCCCGGCGACCCGAGCGTCGTGCTCTACATCCCCGGCAACTCCTCACCCTTGCATGAGTTTGCCGATACCCGTGCGCTCTGTGCCTGGATCGTGGAGCAGGCCAGGGATGCCGACAAAAAAACCGCACTGGCTGCGCACTTTGCCGAAGACGACCGTGTCGATGGAACCCTCCATGCCGGGGTCGTAACTGCCCTGGAGGGCATGGCGATCTATCCCAGGCAGCACCATCTGCAGCCGGGCCATGGGTTTTTTAATGATGATGGGTACTGGGATGCCGCCAACTATGTCCATCTGGACGTAGCGCCCAGGGCGACCGACCCGTGCGCACAGTTGGTCCTGAGCATGAAGCGGGCGGCCCGTGCCAGCGTTGAAAGCATCCGCGATGACGCTCAGGTCAATCGCGATAACCTCAATGCGGTGGTTGAACCCATAGTGCAATGGATCAACCGCTATGCCCCCTTGGCCTTGTTTGTCCCCGGCGGTGAAGGCCTGTTGGCGCTGGCCGGGATCATCGATGCCGGATATGGCCTGGACCAGGCCGTCAATGGCAGTGATGCGCAGACGCAGGCCAACGGTGTGACACGCCTGGTGTTTGGCTTGCTCAATGCCCTGCCATTGTTGCGGGCCGGTGCGGTGTTGCGCGGCGAGGCTGGCGCATTGGAACAGTCGCCCGCTGCTGAGGCCCTGAAGGACCCCGACGGCAGCCTCGACTCTCCTGAACTCTCTACACCCGTCCCATCACCAGGCCCGGCCACGCGCCTGACCCTGTTGCGTGGGCTGGGTGCGCCGGTGGCGACTTTCAGTGATGAACTGTTGCAGCAGATCGGCAAAGTCAGTGCGGTCGAGGACGACATGCTGCGTCTGATGCAGGCCGGTCGCCGGCCACCGACGCCGTTGCTGGCCGATACCCTCAGCCGTTTCCGGCTCGACCAGGAACTGGCCGGCGTTGCCGATCCCGCTGCGCGTAGCGAGCTGTTCAATCGCCGCTACCTGGCACTCCAGCACTCGGAGAATGAGTGGGTGCGCCTGTTGCAACGCCAGTATCCCGGCCTGCCGAAAGCCGTTGTGGAGCAGATGCTCGACCGCGTGGGCGTTGACCTCGCCCAGGATCTCGATCCGGCCGCCTGCCGCCAGGTTCTCAAGCGGCTCGACGCCAAGGCCCGTCAATATCAGCAGCACGTGCGCTTGAATCGAGCGTATGAAGGGCTGTACCTGCGGGCGATGAGCAACCCGGAGTCGGACACCCTGGCCCTGCATACCCTCGGGCGCCTGCCCGGCTGGCCGAAGGGTATGCGGATCGAGGTGCTGGACGGCTCGATCAGTGGGCCTGTGCTGGATCATATCGGTCCAACCGATGGCGCCGATTGTCGGCGCTTGATCCGGGTCGGCGCGGGATATCAGCCGTCCGATGTGGCCGCCAACGCCGAGGCTGCAATCGACCTGTATAGCGGGCTGCTTGCGCAGCTGGACAAAGAACAGCGTGCAGCCTTGGGTTTGCACGGAGCGGACCAGGCCGCACAGTTGCGCCGATGTCTTGCGGACCAGGCGTTGTCGCGCTCCGAACTCATGCATGGCCTGGGCCGGATGGATCTGGGCTTGCCGTTCGAGCCTCAGGGGCTGGCAGGCGGCGGTTTTCCCACGACTCTCCAGGGCAGTGCGCTGACCCGCGAAACCATACGCCTGCAGGTCCGCGACCTATACCCCGATTTCACCGATGCCCAGGTCGATGAGCTGCTGCAACGCGAAGGGGCAGGAGCGGCCGCCTGCCTCGACAGGCTGCACAACCAGTTCCAGCAACTGCTGGCGCAACTCAACCTGTGGCTCGATCAGACCGTGCAGGACATCGGCGACATGCAGCACGGTTTTCTCGCCGTCGGTGATCTCGAAGCAGGCGGGATGAACCAGGCTCAGGTGCATGCCCATAACCTGGAGATACTGCAAGCCGATGTTGGTCATGAGCGTGAAGCGCGCAAGGAGCTGGCCCAAGACCTGATTGCGATCTGGCAGCAGCGCACGCCGGCCCCCGGTTGCCTGTACAGCGGCGATGCCATAAACGGTTTCTCGATCAACATGGATTTCGAGGAGTTCCACCGCCTGCCGGACCTCGATGTACGGTTCAGCGCAGTGCGCGAATTGTCCATGCGCGATATTCATCTGGTGGAGCGCGACAGCCTGAACATCTTTCTGCGCAGCATGCCGAATTTGCACAGGCTGAATCTGGAGCGTGTGGATCTGCGTCTGCTGGCCACCGAGGATGACCTGCAAGGCAGATTGCCTGCCGCGATCCTCGACATGAAGGGCTTGCAGAACCTCAATCTGCGCTCGACCTTCCTGGTGTTCGATGAGCGCAGTGCTGGCCAGTTGAGTGGCCTGAAGCAGTTGCAGAAGCTGGACCTGAGTGACAACCCTCTGGGCGTTCCGCCGCTGGTAATGGGGCTCGATGAACTGCAGGTGCTGAACCTGCAGGGTACGGGCATCAGTTGGTGCCCGGTGGGTGTCGCCAAGCAACCCTACCTGACGTCACTGGACCTGCGGGACAACCAGATCAGCCGCGTTCCCCAGGCGATCCTCAACCAGGCGGTATCCCGTGATCGGCTGGGGTTGTGGGGCAATCCACTGACGGATGAGGACACCCTGCTGCGCCTGGTCGAACACCGCGAGCGTACCGGCATCAATCTCTGGCTGAGCCAGCCGGGCGAAGGGTATGGCAGCGCCCAACCTTGGCTGGCGGAAGGCGACCCGGCGCTGCAGCAGGCTCGTCAGTCGGTCTGGCAGCGTCTGTCCGTGCGGCCCTCGGGCACGGCGCTGCTACGGGTAATCGATGGCCTGAGCCTGAGTGCGGACTTCCAGGTTGACTATCTGGCGTTGCAGGCGGGGGTCTGGCAACTGTTGGTCGAGGTCGATGCCAGTGAGGAGTTGTGGGGCTGGTTAGGCCGGCTTATCGAATCGACGCCGGGGGATTCGCAAAACCCGTTCAGGTTGTTCGCTGTGCTGGAAGACCGCGCCCGGCTGTACCGTGACTGGGTAGCCCTGGGACGGCCGATTTCGATGGCGGGGCAGGATCTGCCTCGAATTGGGGAAGCGCCTTGAACCCGGGGTGGGTCCAAGGCGTGACGATCAGCGGCGACGGAACAGCGGCAGCGGTTCGTCAGTGGCGGCCTGGTAGGTCACCGAGAAGTCCTTGAGGCTTTCCAGCGCTTCGTACGGGTCTTTGTCGGCACGCAAGGCGTAGGCGTCAAACCCGCAGCGGCGCAGGTAGAACAACTGGTCGCGCAGGATGTCGCCAATCGCCCGCAGCTCGCCTTTGAAGCCGTAGCGGTCGCGCAGCAAACGGGCGTTGGAGTAGTTGCGGCCGTCGGTGAACGCCGGGAAATTGAGGGCGATGACCTGGAATTTATCCACGTCGTCACCGATTTCCTCGGCTTCTTCATCGGCGTCCAGCCACACGCCCAGGCCGCCATCACGGGCCAGGAGCATGCGCCCGTGTTCGCGCCACAGTTGCAACGGCACGATGTAGTCGTCGCAGTTGCTGATCTCATCGATGTTGAAATCCTTGGGCAGCAAGTGCCAGGTTTCGTCGATGACCTCGTTGTTCTTAATGATTCGCTGCATAGACGCGTTCCTTGAAGAGGTCGATGCCGATACGTTGATAGGTGTCGATGAAGCGCTCGTCTTCGGTACGTTGTTCCACGTACACATCGATCAGCTTCGAGATCACGTCCGGCATGGCGTCCTGGGCGAAGGACGGGCCGAGGATCTTGCCCAGACTGGCGTCGCGGCTGGCGCTGCCACCCAGGGACACCTGGTAGAACTCTTCACCTTTCTTGTCCACCCCGAGGATGCCGATGTGGCCGACGTGGTGGTGACCACAGGCGTTCATGCAGCCGGAGATGTTCAGGTCCAGTTCACCGATGTCGAACAGGTAGTCCAGGTCATCGAAGCGACGCTGGATCGATTCGGCAATCGGGATCGACTTGGCGTTTGCCAGGGAGCAGAAGTCACCCCCCGGGCAGCAGATGATGTCAGTCAGCAGGCCGATGTTCGGCGTGGCAAATCCTTGCTCGCGCAACTCGCCCCACAGGGTGAACAATTGGCTCTGCTCGACGTCGGCGAGAATGATGTTCTGCTCGTGGGAGGTGCGCAGTTGACCAAAGCTGAAGCGATCGGCCAGGTCGGCCACTGCGTCCAGCTGTTTGTCGGTCAGGTCGCCCGGGGCAACGCCGGTAGGCTTGAGCGACAGGGTCACGGCAACATAACCCGGCTTCTTGTGGGCCAGGGTGTTGCGGGTGCGCCAGCGAGCGAAGCCTGGGTGTTGCTGGTCGAGTTCGGCCAGTTCGGCGCTCTGGTTGTCCAGGGCCTTGTAGTCCGGGTCGACGAAATGCTTGGCGACACGCTGCACTTCGGCTTCGGTCAGGGTGGTCTGGCCACCGCGCAGGTGCTCCATTTCCGCGTCGACTTTCTGGGCGAAGACTTCCGGCGTCAGGGCCTTGACCAGGATCTTGATCCGCGCCTTGTACTTGTTGTCGCGACGGCCATAGCGGTTGTACACACGCAGGATGGCGTCGAGGTAGCTCAACAGGTCTTGCCAGGGCAGGAATTCATTGATGAACGCACCCACCACTGGCGTACGCCCGAGGCCGCCGCCAACCAGCACGCGGAAACCCAGTTCGCCTGCGGCGTTGTGCACCGGCTCCAGGCCAATGTCATGGACTTCGATGGCGGCGCGGTCGGAAGTCGAACCGTTGATCGCGATCTTGAACTTGCGCGGCAGGTAGGCGAATTCCGGGTGGAAGGTGGTCCACTGGCGGACGATCTCGCACCACGGGCGCGGATCGATCAACTCGTCGGAGGCCACGCCGGCAAACTGGTCGGTGGTGACGTTGCGCAGGCAGTTGCCGCTGGTCTGGATGGCGTGCATCTGCACGGTGGCCAGCTCAGCCAGGATGTCTGGAATGTCTTCCAGTGCCGGCCAGTTGAACTGCACGTTCTGCCGGGTACTGATGTGGGCATAACCCTTGTCGTAGTCGCGAGCGATCTTGGCCATCATTCGCGTCTGCCGCGAAGTCAGTTGGCCATAAGGCACGGCAACCCGCAGCATCGGGGCGAAGCGCTGGATATAAAGGCCATTTTGCAGGCGCAGGGGGCGGAATTCTTCTTCGCTCAGCTCGCCTGCCAGATAGCGTCGGGTCTGATCACGGAACTGCTTGACGCGGTCCTCGATGATCCGCTGATCGTACTCGTCGTATACGTACATATAAGTCCTGTTCTCAGGCTTGGGCCCCTCGAAAATCGCGGCGTTTCTCGCTCGCTGAGTTCCGAAAATGCCTTGGCAATTCTGCGCGCACGGCCGCGCACTCCCCACGGAGCCGGGGCAAGATACCAGTTTGCGTTTATGCGCAAAAGTGATGTTTGAGTATATGGAAAGAACCAAATCGACTAATGAGACTGATTATTGTCTTACCCTTATTTGTCGTATGGGCAATCCTCGACTTAACTGTGATCGAGTCTTCATGCAATCACCGATAAAACCGACAAGAGGCGATGCAATGAGCAATCCGACCAAAGCAGGCAAAAGCGATAGCAGCGTCGATGCGTGGGCGATTCTGTTCCTGATCATCCTGGTAGTGGGCACTGCCGTGTACTGGGTCAGCCATCAGTAAACCCGCGTGGCCGGGCCCTGATCCGCTGATTGTCGGACGACACGTTAATTAACCGCAATGTGCCAGCCAGTGGCCGGCTATAATGCGCGGCTAATTTTCGGGGCTCGGTTGTTTAATGTTCAGGTTCGTGTGGGGGATTTTACTGACGCTTTGCGCGGTCTTCGGACCCGGCGCGCAAGCGGCGTCGGTGGTATTCCTCAATCCGGGAACCACCATGGAAGTGTTCTGGGTCAGCTACAGCCAATTCATGCAGGCGGCCGCTCGCGACCTGGGCATGGACCTGCAGGTCCGTTATTCCGAGCGCGTGGCGCAATCCACCATCGAGCAGGCACGCGAAGTGCTGCTGGGGGCCAACCGCCCGGATTACCTGGTGTTCGTCAACGAACAGTATGTCGCCCCAGAAATCCTGCGCCTGTCCCAGGGTAGCGGGGTCAAGCTGTTCATGGTCAACAATGCCCTGACCGCCGACCAACTGGCGTTGCTCGGTGACGCGCGGGAAAAATACCCCGACTGGCTCGGTAGCCTGGTGCCCAACGACGAGGAGGGCGGCTACCTGATGCTCAAGGAACTGATCCGCCAACATCCGCCCGTCGCCCCCGGCCAGAAGCTGGAGTTGCTGGCGTTTTCCGGGCTGAAGATCACCCCGTCCGCGCAGTTGCGCGAGAAAGGCATGCAACGTGCGCTGCGTGAGCATCCCGAGGTGCAATTGCGACAGATGGTCTATGGCGCCTGGAAGCGCGAGCGCGCCCATGAGCAGGCGGCACAACTGTTCAAGCGTTACCCTGGGGTATCGCTGGTCTGGGCCGCCAATGACGAGATGGCCTTCGGCGCCATGCAGGCTTACGAGGAGGTCGGTGGGCAACCGGGCAAGGGCGTCTTGTTCAGCGCGGTGAATACCTCGCCGGCGGCGTTGCAGGCGTTGCTGGACGGGCGCTTGAGCGTGTTGGTAGGCGGCCATTTCAGCCTCGGCGGCTGGGCCCTGGTGCAGTTGCATGACTATGACCAGGGTGTGGCCGTCGAACAGTACGGCGGGCGCGACCGGCAAATACCACTGTTGCAACTGATCGACCGCAACCAGGCCCGGCGCATGCTGGCGCTGCGCGACAGCCAGGGCTACGGAGTGAATTTCCGCAGCCTGTCGGCCAAGGGCCGTCCAACCAGTTACCGCTATCCGTTCAGCCTGCAGACCCTGATGCGCTGAGCCGCTCGCTAGACCCCGGCCAGATGCACCACCAGCTTGACGATGGCAAACAGGGTCAGGGCAAACACCGCCGTGAATATGATCCCCAGCAGCACAAAATGACTCGGCTTGCCGTGGGTAAAGTCGCGGGCGCGGTTCTTCCCGCTTTGTACGCCAAAGGCCGCCGCCATCACGCTGTGGAGCATCTGCCAGAAGCTGGGGGGCTTGTTGTCGATTGGATCGTCCATAAATCCCTCGTCACCGGTGGGTGTCAGCCAAGCATAGTCAAACTTCCCGAGGGCGGGGCACCCATTGCCCCGCCCTCGCGAGGGCGGAAGGGGCCTCAGAACTGTTCGGCGCTGAGGTCGAACAACGGCTGGCTGCCAGCACGAATCGCTTGCTCCAGGCCCAACACCCGTGGCAGCAGGCGCTGCATGTAGAACTTGGCGGTGGCCAGTTTTGCGCCGTAGAACCCGGGGTCGTCCTGCAACTTGTGTTTCGCCACCTGAGCCATGCGTGCCCAGAGCCAGGCGTAGGCGACATAGCCGAACAGGTGCAGGTACTCCACCGAGGCCGCGCCGATTTCGTTGCGATTGTTCGCGGCCTGGTCTTCCAGCCAGTCGCTGAGGTCTTCCAGGCGTTGCACCGCCTCGATCAATTGCGTGCGGTAGGGCGCATCCGGTTGTTGGGCGAACTGGTGGATTTCCCCGGTGAACAGGCGCAACGTCACGCCGCCGTCAGCCAGCACCTTGCGCCCCAGCAGGTCCAGGGCCTGGATGCCATTGGTGCCTTCGTAGATCTGCGCGATGCGCACGTCTCGCACCAGTTGCTCCTGGCCCCACTCCCGGATGTAGCCATGGCCGCCGAACACTTGCTGGCCGTGGATGCAGCTTTCCAGGCCGGTGTCGGTGAAGAACGCCTTGGCCACTGGCGTCAGCAGGGCCACCAGGGCCTGGGCGCGGTCCTGCTCGGCAGGGTCGGGGGAGAACTTCGCCAGGTCCAGCTGTTGCCCGACGTAACTGGCGAACGCCCGGCCGCCCTCGGTCATGGCCTTGATGCTCAGCAGCATGCGCCGCACATCGGGGTGGACGATGATCGGATCGGCGACCTGCGCCGGAGCACTGGCCCCGTTGGCTGCCCGACCCTGCAGGCGGTCACGGGCGTAGGCCACGGCGTTCTGGTACGAAGCTGCGGCGCAGCCAATGCCCTGGATGCCGACGGACAGGCGCTCGTAGTTCATCATGGTGAACATCGCCGCCAACCCCTTGTTGGCTTCGCCCACCAGCCAGGCGCTGGCGCCGTCGAAGTTGATCACGCAGGTGGCCGAGGCCTTGATACCCATTTTGTGTTCGATCGAACCACAGCTCACCGCGTTGGCCGCGCCGAGGGAACCGTCCGGGTTGACCAGCACCTTGGGCACCACAAACAGCGAGAGACCCTTGGGACCGGGCGGCGCATCCGGCAGCTTGGCCAGGACCAGGTGGATGATATTTTCGGTCAGGTCCTGGTCGCCTCCGGTGATGAAGATCTTGCTGCCGCTGATCCGATAGCTGCCATCGGCCTGGGGTTCGGCGCGGCTGCGGACAATCCCCAGGTCGGTGCCGGCATGGGCTTCGGTCAGGCACATGGAGCCGGCCCAGCGGCCTTCATACATGGGCGGCAGGTAGAGGCGTTTGAGGGCGTCGCTGGCGTGGGCGTCCAGGGCCAGGCAGGCTCCGGAACTCAGGGCGGAGTACAGGGCGAAGCTTGAGTTGGCAGCGTAGAGCATTTCCTCGAACTGCACGGCGAGCATCTTGGGCATGCCCATGCCGCCGAAATCGGGATTGCCGGACAGGCCGACCCAGCCGCCTTCGATGTAGGTGGTATAGGCCTGCTGGAAACCCTCGGGAGTGCTGACCAGGCCGTCGTGCCACTGGGCACCCTGTTCGTCGCCACTGCGATTCAATGGGGCGATCAGTTGGCCGGTGACTTTGGCGGCCTCCTCGAGAATGGCATCGGCGGTGGCGGCGTCGACCGTCTCGGCCAAAGCCGGCAGGCGCGCCCACAAGGCCTGGGCGTCGAACACTTCATGCAGGACAAAGCGCATGTCGCGCAACGGGGCGTTGAATTCGGGCATTACGTGAACCTCAATGGGACTGTGGGCACGGCGAGGTCTACACCCCGCCGCCGGACGGTTGGACCACACGCCTGGTTTACAGGGCCTGGGCCCGCTCGCGCAGGAGGTACTTCTGGATCTTGCCGGTGGAGGTCTTCGGCAGCAGGGTGAAGACCACGCTGCGCGGCACCTTGAAGCCGGCCAGGTGGTCGCGGCAGAAAGCGATGATGTCGGCCTCGCTGACGTCCTGGTGATCGGCCTTCAGGGTGATAAAGGCGCAGGGGGTTTCTCCCCACTTCTCATCGGGACGGGCGACCACCGCCGCTTCCAGCACGCCGGGGTGGCGATACAACACACCTTCGAGTTCGATGGTGGAAATGTTCTCGCCGCCGGAAATGATGATGTCCTTGAGCCGGTCCTTGATCTCGATGTAGCCGTCCGGATGACACACCGCCAGGTCGCCAGTGTGGAACCAGCCGCCCGCGAACGCCTCGGCGGTGGCGGTAGGGTTCTTCAGGTAGCCCTTCATCACGGTGTTGCCGCGCATGAAGACTTCGCCGATGGTCTGGCCGTCGCGCGGGGTTGGCGCCAGGGTCCGCGAGTCGCCGACCATCACGCCCTCCAGCGTCGGGTAACGCACCCCCTGGCGGGACTTGATCTGGGCCCGTTCATCCAAGGCCAGTTCGTCCCATTCGGCGTGCCAGGCGCACAGCGTCACCGGGCCATAGGTTTCGGTCAGGCCATAGACATGAGTGACCTTGATGCCCATTTCCTCCACGGCGCCAATCACCTTGGCCGGCGGTGCGGCACCCGCGACCATGGCGTTGACCGGGTGATCGATGGCCGCCTTCGCCGACTCGGGCATGTTGACCAGCGCGTTGAGCACGATGGGCGCGCCGCACAGGTGCGTGACCTGGTGCTCGCGGATCAGGTTGAGGATGCGCTGCGGATCGACCCGGCGCAGGAACACATGCACACCGGCCAGTGCGGTGATGGTCCAGGGATAGCACCAACCGTTGCAATGGAACATCGGCAGGGTCCAGAGGTACACCGGGTGGTTGCCGATGGACCAGGTCATCTGGTTGCCCAGGGAGTTCAGGTAAGCCCCTCGATGGTGGTACACCACGCCCTTGGGATTGCCGGTGGTGCCGGAGGTGTAGTTCAGCGAAATGGCCTGCCATTCGTCCGCCGGCCACTGCCAGGCAAAGTCCGGGTCGCCTTCGGCCAGCAGCGCTTCATAGTCCAGCTCGCTGACAGCCTCGCCTTCGCCGTACTCCGGATCGTTGACATCGATCACCAGCGGCGGGTGATCGAGCATCCCCAGCGCCGCGTGGATCACCCCGTGGAATTCACGGTCGGTGATCAGTACACGGGCTTCGCCATGCTGGAGCATGAAGGCGATGGCTTCGGCATCCAGGCGCACGTTGAGCGGGTTGAGCACGGCGCCAATCATCGGCACGCCGAAATGCACTTCGAGCATCTCGGGAATGTTCGGCAGCATCACCGCCACCGTATCGCCCTGGCCTATTCCGCGCCCGGCCAGAGCCGAAGCCAGGCAGCGGCAACGATCGTAGGTCTGCTTCCAGGTACGGCGCAGCGAGCCGTGGATCACAGCGGGGTAGTGGGGGTAGATGCTGGCAGTGCGCTCGATGAAACTCAGGGGCGACAAGGCGATGTGATTGACCGGGACAGGGCTGAGCCCTTGTTCATAAATCGACATGACGGATTCTCGGTGGCTGATTGTTAGCTCTACGGACGACCCTGGGCGCGGTGGCCGGGATCGTCTCTTGGGTCCGGTAGACTTTATATAACATTCGTCGATCTATATGGAAGTTAAACCTAAGCACTATAGTATATGTACTATATTTGTTTCATCCAGAGCCATGGCCGGTATATGCTGGGTGCCCCGGATGAAGTAGACCTGCAATGACCCACGTTCCCGTTCGATTGCACAGCTGGTTGCGCCTGCAGCGCGAAGGCGTGCCCCTGGCAACGCGGGCCGATGCCTTGTGCCGTGCATTGCAGGACTGCCCCGAAGTGCGCCGGGCGTTTTATTTGCGCTGGCAACCGCAGGCGCGCCTTTATAGCCATGCCGGTGCTGCCCGGCATTTTCCGCCGGGGCAGGGCGATCCGGCGCTGGCCAGCGATCAGCGATTGCTCGATCAACTGCAGCAAGTGGGGCGCCTGGACCTGGCCCAGGTGCGCCAGCTCGATTGCTGGCTGGCCGGACGCCTGCGCCGGGCCGCCATTCGCCATGGCCAGGTGTTCGAGCTGGCTTTGCAGGCCGGGCAGCCGGGGCTGTTGCTGATTGAAGTGTGCGAGGGTGTCAGTCTCGATTGGCTGGGCTGGGTCCATGACCTGTTGACGACCCTGCTGCACAGCGCCAATGGCACGTTGCGCGCGTCACCGCTGTTGGGTCACGATCCGCAACCGAGCCTGCTGCTCGATGCCCAGGGCCGGACGCTGGAATGCAACGCCGCGCTGTTGGCCTTGCTCGGGGACAAGCCGCTGGCTGAGGTGCCGGGTTTGTTGCCAGTCAATCATCGCGAACTGGTGCGCGCTTGCCTGGAGCAGCAACGCGCCATCGACGGGGTCGAGGCCCAGTGCCAGGCACAGATCCTGATCTGGACTTTTATCCCCGACCCACAGGATGAGCGGGTGCTCGCCCGTTGTCGCGACGCCACCACCCAGGTGCTGGCCGCACGCGAAGCGGCCACGGCCCGTCGGCTTTATCGCTTGATCATCGAGAACACCACCGACCTGATATCCCGGCACACCCCGGACGGGCGCTTTCTCGACGCCTCGCCGGCGTCCTGGACCCTGTTGGGCTACTGGCCGGAGCAATTGCGTGGGCGTCTGGCCCGCAGCCTGTTCCATGAACATGACCTGCACAGCCTGGTGCAGCGGGCGCGGGATGCGCTGGAGCAAGACGGTTATCACACCATGAGTTACCGCATCCGCCACTGTGACGGCCATTACCTGTGGTTCGAAACCGCGAGCCGGGCGATCCGCGAAACCTACACCGGGGCGGTGGTCGAGGTGGTCAGCGTGTCCCGGGACATCACCGCCCGGGTCCAGGCCGAGGAGAACAAGCGGCGCCTGGCCGAGGTGGTCGAGGTCAATACCGATCCGGTGTTGTTCATCGACCCGCAGGGCCAGGTGACCTACCTCAATCCGGCGGCCCGGCGCTTGCTCGGGATCGCTGACGGACAACCGTTGCCGGAGCTGGCCGCGCTGTTTGCCAGTGACGACCTGGCGCGATTGCAGCGTGACGGCTGGAGCAGCGCTGAGCGCGATGGCGTGTGGAGCGGCGACGCGCGCCTGCAACCCTTGGCTGGCGCCAGTTCGGTGCCAGTGTCGCTGGTGCTGCTGGCCCACCGTTCGGCCGGGGGCGAGCGTTACTACTCGCTGGTGGCGCGGGACATGACCGAACGGGAATTGCGCGAAGCCCAGCAGCGTCGCCATCAGGACGAACTGGCGCACACTGCGCGGGTGGTGACGCTGGGCGAACTGGCCTCCGGGATTGCCCACGAGATCAATCAACCGCTGGCGGCGGTGGTCAATTATGCCAATGCCAGCCAGCGCTATTTGCAGAGCCTGGAGAGCAATCCGCAGGCCGCGGAAAAAGTCGCCCAGGGCCTGCAACGCATCACCCATCACGCGACCCACGCCTCGCAGGTGATCAGCCGCCTGCGGGCATTCCTGCGCAAGGGTCAGCGGCGCATGCAGGCCCTGGATTTTGCCGAGGTGGCCCGTGGCGCCGTGCGTTTGTGCGCCTGGGAAGCGAGCAATTGGCAAGTGACAATCGAGGATCGCCTGCCGGATAATCTGCCGCCCGTGTATGCCGACCGGGTGTTGCTCGAACAGGTGTTGCTCAATCTGTTGCGCAATGCCATCGATGCCAACCGCGAGCGCCATCCCGGCCAGCCTTCGCTGATCCTGATGGCGGCGCAGCAGGGCAGCGCGGGCAACGTCGAGATCACGGTGCATGACCAGGGGCCGGGTGTCAGCGAGTCGCAACTGGCGCAGATGTTCACTCCGTTCTACACCAGCAAGGCCGACGGGCTGGGCCTCGGCCTGTCCATGAGTCGCAGCATCATCGAAGGTTTTGGTGGCGAGCTTGAGGCTCGGCGCCAGGCCGTCGGCTTGCTGATGAGCTGCCGCTTGCCGCTGGCCGGCCCAACCAGACAACCTCAGGAATAACGTAATGGCGGGTGCGACAGAACACGTGGTGTATGTGGTCGACGATGACCAGGGCATGCTCGACTCAACGGTCTGGCTGCTCGAATCGGTGGGGCTCAAGGCCTTGCCGTTTACCAGTGGGATCGAGTTTCTCAATGCCTGCGATGCCAGCCTCGATGCCTGCGTCTTGCTTGATGTGCGCATGCCCGGCATGGGTGGCTTGAACGTGCAGGAGGAGATGCGCCAGCGCGAGCTGAACCTGCCGATCATTTTTGTCAGTGGCCACGCCGATGTGCCGATTGTGGTGCGCGCTTTCAAGGCGGGGGCCCATGACTTCATCGAAAAGCCCTACAACGAGCAGTTGCTGCTGGACAGTGTGCAACAGGCGCTGAGCAATGGCGCCGCTGGCCGCTCCGGCAACCAGGGGCACCAGGCCTTGCAGGCGCGCCTGCAGACGTTGACCCCACGGGAGCGCGATGTGTTGTTGCCGTTGGTACAGGGTTACACCACCCGGGAGATTGCCGAGCAATTGGGGGTGAGTGCCAAGACTGTCGACCTGTATCGTTCGCGGGTGATGAAGCGGATGTTGGCGCAGACTTTGCCGGATTTGGTGGGGATGGCTATTGCTGCGGGGTTGGTTGATCCGCTGCGGTTGCGGTGATTTTTTTTGGGGGAGGGTGGGTACATATCCGTTGCTGCGGTAACGGCGGCTTAGGGTTTCGCCCTTACGGCGAGGCACTTTTGTCAAACGACACAAAAGTACCCAAAAAGTCTTGCCCCCAGCGTTCGGCCCCTCGCTAAGGCTCGGGGTCCCTTCGCTACGGTATCCATCAGGGGGCATCGCCTACGGTTTGCTTCGCTGCACCTCCTCTCGATGCATGCGGCTTCGCCGCACGGCGCTACGCGCCTCCCCCCTGATGGACACCT
>NZ_FYEC01000046.1:0-30244 GCF_900187635.1 Pseudomonas sp. Irchel 3H3
TGAGTCCCCTGAAGGGCCGTCGAAGACTACGACGTTGATAGGTTGGGTGTGTAAGCGCTGTGAGGCGTTGAGCTAACCAATACTAATTGCCCGTGAGGCTTGACCATATAACACCCAAGCAATTTGATTACTCGAAAGAGCATCAGATTGCGGTGTGTGAAGACGAAACGAACCGAAAGTTCGAATCTGCTCAAAGCAACGCACAACACCAAAAGCTATCACATCCCCAATTTGCTGAAGCGAGGCCATCTGGCCACGACTCAGTACCCGAATTTCTTGACGACCATAGAGCATTGGAACCACCTGATCCCATCCCGAACTCAGCAGTGAAACGATGCATCGCCGATGGTAGTGTGGGGTTTCCCCATGTGAGAGTAGGTCATCGTCAAGATTAAATTCCGAAACCCCTATCTGCGTATGCAGGTAGGGGTTTTGTTTTTGTCCGCGAAAAACTCAGCGTCCTTCCCACGCGATCTTTGTTCAGGTAAATCCAAGAATCTTCACCGATACCTTCAAGGGATTGCCCTGTCCGGCCGATAACCGATGGACGGTAGTCTCATCCGATGCCAAACCGGGCAGCGAAGTTGAGCACGTCCTTGTGGTTCATCTTTTTAATTGCCTGGAATCTTCGATGCTGGCGTACCACCAAAAGAGCTTTTTGATCGTCGATGATTTCTCGGATTTCCGCAGTTCAGTCCGATCGATGTTGCGCGAGTTGGGTGTGAAAGATGTCGACACGGCCGACACTGGCGAGGTCGCGCTGCGCATGTGCTCGCAGAAGCGCTACGACTTCATCCTGCAGGATTACCATCTGGGCGACGGCAAGAAGAACGGCCAGCAGGTACTCGAAGACCTGATGATCGAAAAACTGATCAGCCACGAAAGTATCTTCGTCATGGTCACTGCCGAGAGCAGCCAGGCCATGGTGCTCAGTGCCCTCGAGCACGAGCCGGATGCCTACCTGACCAAGCCGTTCAACCGCGCCGGCCTGGCCCAGCGCCTGGAGCGGTTGCAGCAGCGCAAGACCTTGCTCAAGCCGATCATGCAAGCGCTGGATCGCGGCAAGCCGGTCGAGGTTCTCAACGCCTGCATCGCCCTGTGCAGGCAGGACCCACGTTACTCGCCGCTGTGCCTGCGTTATCGCGCCGACGCATTGCGCGACATGAACCAGAACGAAGTGCTTGAACGTTTGTACAACAGCATCCTTGCCGACCGTCCGTTGCCCTGGGCCTACGTGGGGTTGGGGCGCCTGCTGTTCAAGCGCGGCCAGGTCGCCCAAGCCAAAGCGTTGTACGAAAAGGCGTTGAAGGTCTTCCCGATGATGCCCGGTCTGTACGATGGGCTGGCCGATGTCCTGGTGGCGCAAGGCAACAGCAAGTCGGCACAACGGGTGCTCGAGGAGGCTGTGCGTCTTTCCCCGCTGGCGGTCCGTCGGCAATCGTTGCTAGGCAAGCTGGCCATGAGCAACGAAGACTTCGATACCGCAGCCAAAGCCTATCGCCAGGCGGTTTCGCAAGGCGCGCAGTCGCGCTTCAAGGATCCAGAGAGCAACCTCGGCCTGGCCCATGCGTTGATCAGCAAGGGCAGTGAAAGGGGCCTGGACACCCGTGCCCGCCTGGAGATCAACCAGACCTTGAGCGCGGTCGCCAAGGAAAACCCCAGTGATCCCGGGTTACAGATTCGCGCGCGGCTGATGAAAGCCACCAGTTTGCTGATCAACGATGCGGAAACGGCCGACAAGCTCACCGAGCAGGCCTTGACTCGCCTCGACGGCATGGAGCAGTTCATGAGCGCCGATGCGGCCTTACTGGTGGCCAAGCAGTTGAAGATGTTGGGGCAGGCACAGGCCAGCGACTCGATGCTCAAGAACTGTGCGGAAATCTACGGCGATGACCCCGCGGTGATGCGCGGTATCGCCAGGCAGACCGATGATCCGGCGATTCTCAACTCGGGTACGGCCGCAGCAGACCTCAACCGCCAAGGCGTGCGCAGCTACAAGGCCGGTGCCCTGACCGAAGCCCGCGAGCTGTTTCGCGGTGCCTTGTTGCTGCAGCCGAAGAACATCAGCATTGCCCTCAACATGGCGCAGGCGTTGTTGCATGGGGTCACGGCCGATCTCGATCCGGGATTGCTCGAGGAGTGTCGCAAGTGTTTGAAGATGGTCGGCTTGATGCCCGAGAGCGACTCGCGGTATCCGCGTTATCAGAAGCTGCAGAACAAGGCGTTTGAGCAATGAGTGAGATTGATCAGGGGCTGGATTTTTCCACGGTGATTGCCTCCACCGTACACGACATGAAGAATTCCCTGACGGTGCTGATGCAAGCGCACGGCCAGTGGCTCGCCCGGCTGCCCAGTGCCCAACAGCAAACCGATGAGCAGGGCGTGATCGACTTCGAATTCGCTCATCTGAACGGCATGCTGGTGCAGTTGCTCGGTCTGTACAAGCTCGGCGTCAATCAGTTGCCCGTACGCCCGGACTACCATGAGCTGGACGATTTCATCGAGGCCCAATTGGCCGCGCATCAAGAGGTGTTCAAGAGTCGAGGCATTCTCGTCACCTACGAAGTCGATCCCTTGAGTCCGCTGGGTTTTTTCGACCGCGAATTGATCGGTACGGTGCTGGCCAATGCCATCAACAACGCGATCCGTTTTGCCCGGCAGTCACTGCTGATCAGCGTCGGTGAAGAAACCGGGCAGTTGGTGCTGACCATCAATGACGATGGCGAAGGCTATCCGGCCCAGATGATCGAGCGCCAGGAGCAGTACGTACAGGGCATTAACCCGGCCAGCGGCAGCACCGGCCTGGGCCTGTACTTTGCCGCGCGCATTGCCCAGTTGCACCAGCGCAACGGCGTGCCGGGGCGTACCGAAATCAGTAATGGCGGGCCTTTGGGCGGCGGCTTGTTCAGTCTCTATCTGCCTTGAGGCGTGACAGAACCTGTGCCAACAGAGTCTGATTGAGCTTTTCAGCGGTTGTGCTTGATATTCCGAACGGCTGATGCCTATTTTGTGCGGATCGCCATTAACGGCCTGCACAATACCAAGGATAGCGTCATGACGACCGATGGCCAGGGTTCTCTCGCACAGCGATTGACCGGCATTGATGAAGTTGAATGTGTCACCCCGGACCTCAATGGGGTGCCGCGCGGCAAGGTGATGACTGCCGCAGGATTTCTCGAGGGGCGACGGTTGCAGATGGCACGGGGGGTGCTGCTGCAATGCATCATGGGCGGTTATCCCGCCCCACGTTTTTACGGCAGCGACGACGGTGACCTCGCGCTCAATGCCGATCCGCAACAGATCCATCGTTTGCCCTGGAGTGCCCAACCGCGCGCGCTGGCGATCTGTGACGCCGACGAGTTGAGCGGCGCAAGCTCCCGGCTGTCCACCCGTGGCCAGCTCAAGGCCGTGGTTGCTCGTTATGCCGCGCTGGGCCTGGCGCCCGTGGTGGCGACCGAGATGGAATTTTTTGTGTTCGCTCCCAATACCGACCCGACCCAACCGTTCCAGCCGCCCATTGGCCTGGACGGGCGTCGCGAAGACGGCCTTTCGGCGTTCAGCATCAGTTCCAACAATGGTTTGCGTCCGTTCTTCAATGAGGTCTACGCCAGCATGGCGGCGTTGGGGTTGCCGCGGGACACCTTCATGCACGAAATGGGCGTCAGCCAGTTCGAGATCAACCTGCTGCACGGCGATCCCCTGTTGCTGGCCGACCAGACGTTCCTGTTCAAGCACCTGCTCAAGGAAGTGGCGCTCAAGCATGGCTTGACCGTGGTCTGCATGGCCAAGCCCCTGGCCCACACGGCCGGCAGCTCGATGCACATTCACCAGAGCGTGGTCGAGCTCGGCACCGATCGCAACGTGTTCAGTGACGAGTCCGGCGAGCCAACGGCGATGTTCCGTCACTTCATCGGCGGCCAGCAGGCCGGCATGGCCGACTTCACAGCGCTGTTCGCACCGAACGTCAACTCCTACCAGCGCCTGTGCCATCCCTACGCATCACCCAACAACGCCTGCTGGTCCCATGACAACCGCGCCGCCGGATTACGTATTCCCGCCAGTTCGCCAGCCGCGCGTCGGGTCGAAAACCGCCTGCCGGGCGCCGACGCCAACCCTTACCTGGCGATCGCCGCCAGCCTGGCCGCGGGGCTGCACGGCATCGAGCAGCAGCTGGAACCGACCCCGGCAATCCAGGGCGAGTTCAGCGTGCCGGAAAGTTTGTCTCTGCCATGTACCTTGCATGCGGCTCTTGAACGTCTGAAACGTAGCCAATTGGCGAAGGAACTGTTCGGCATGGAATTCATCGAAGGCTACATCGCCTCGAAGACCATGGAGTTGACCAGCTTCTTTGATGAGATCACTCCCTGGGAACGGCGCGTTTTAGCTGCCCAGGCCTAACCGACCCGCCGCTGTCGGGCTATCGTAGAAGGTAGCCTGATCCTCACTGCAAGGAGCCGCTCGGAACGCCGATGCGCCAAATCTGGAAATCCTTTCGAGCGCTGTATTTCGCTTCGCTGATGATGTTGATCGGCTCGGGCTTGCTTAGCACCTACCTGGCCCTGCGCCTGGCCGCCGACCAGGTCGACGGCCTGTGGATCGGCGCATTGATGGCGGCCAACTATTTCGGCCTGGTCCTGGGCGGCAAGATCGGCCACCGGTTGATTGCCCGGGTCGGACACATCCGGGCCTATTCCGCCTGTGCCGGGATAGTCGGGGCTGCCGTGCTCGGGCATGGGCTGGTGGACTGGCTACCGGCCTGGCTGATTCTGCGGATGGTGGTTGGCCTGGGCATGATGTGCCAGTACATGGTCATCGAGAGCTGGCTCAACGAACAGGCCGACGCCAAGCAGCGGGGCATGGTGTTCAGCGGCTACATGATCGCCTCCTACCTGGGCTTGGTGCTGGGCCAGTTGATTCTGGTCATGCACCCGTCCCTGGGCCTGGAGTTGCTGATGCTGGTCGCCTTGTGTTTTGCCCTGTGCCTGGTCCCCGTGACCCTGACCCGACGCATTCACCCGGCGCCCTTGCATCCGGCGCCGATGGAGCCGCGCTTCTTCATGAAGCGGGTGCCACAGTCCCTCAGCACGGTGCTCGGGGCGGGGCTGATCGTCGGCTCGTTCTATGGCCTGGCGCCGCTCTATGCCTCCCAGCAAGGGCTGTCCACCGAGCAGGTCGGCCTGTTCATGGGTAGCTGCATCTTTGCCGGCCTGGTGGTGCAATGGCCGCTGGGCTGGCTGTCGGATCGCTACGACCGGGCGGTGCTGATTCGCAGCTTCGCCATTTGCCTGGCGTTGGCTGCGTTGCCTCTGGCGATCATGCCCAAGGTGCCGCTGGAAGTATTGTTCATCGCCGGGTTTGCCTGCTCGCTGGTGCAGTTCTGCCTGTATCCGCTGGCGGTGGCGTTCTCCAACGACCACGTCGAGGGCGATCGGCGAGTGTCGCTGACCGCGATGTTGCTGGTGACATACGGGGTCGGGGCGAGTATCGGGCCGTTGGTGGCGGGGGTGCTGATGAAGTTTTTCGGCAGCCAGATGCTCTACGCGTTTTTCAGCTTCTTCGCCCTGGTCCTGGTCTGGCGCATCCGGCCCAAAGCGGTGACCAACCTGCATCAAGTCGATGACGCGCCGCTGCATCACGTGGCGATGCCGGACAGCATGTCCAGTTCGCCACTGGTGGCTGCACTCGATCCCCGGGTCGACGAGCAGGTGGTGCAGGACCAGATGCAGAACGGTGCCAGTCCTGACCCCGAGCCTGAGCCGGAGACCGAAGCGGGGACCGAGGCCGAGCAGACGAATACCGATCCGCCGCCGGACGATGAACATCCCCACACCTTCACTGGGGCCAGGCCTTGATCTGAAGGCAAAAAAAACGGGCAGTCACCGCAAGGGGCTGCCCGTTTTTTTTGCCTGGCGAATCAGAAATCGTCTTTATCGAAACGCCGGGCTTCACGCTGCAACTGATAGACAAAACGCTCGACCTGGCGCTGCACCAGGCCGCTCATGTTGTGAAAGCGCACGCCGGCGAAGGTGGTGTCGATCCGCTCTTCGTGATGCAGGTAACGCAGCTCCACCGAGGTGGTCATGCTGCCGAAGGGCAGGGCGGCCAGGAAGCGGTCGTAGACCTGGCCCAATTGCAGCCCGCTGGTGATGTCGCCGTCAAAACGCAGCTTGCAGCCGGTGGCGGAGATGTCCAGCAACTTGCCGCTCAGGGGCACCTTGAGCTTCTCGCCAGCCAGTTCAATATTGACCAGTTGCGCCAGCTTCAAGGCCGCGCGAAAAGCATTGCGGCGCTGGTGGTAGACCACCTCGTCGGGCAGCGTGCCGCGGTAGCAGCGGCCACCGTTGGCTTCGTCGATGGCCAGGACGCCGTTGCTCTCCCAGGCGATGCGCACGCCTTCATGAAAGCCTTCGATCCGGAACGGTTCGCCCGCCAGCAGGAAACGCTCGCCATCGCGTGGGATCATTTCGTCGAGGGCAATCATGTCGCTTTCGCGATCGACGTCCACCAGGTAGCTCTGGAAGCGCTGGCTGCGCTCGTGGAACGTGATGATCAGGGGATCATGGCTCTCTTGCAGCATGCGCAGGGTACTGGCGATTTCCAGAGGTGTCGTGAGCACTTTCGGTGGCTGCGGAGCATCTTCCGCGCTTGAGGCATTGAACACGGTTTATCACTCTCCAGACAGAATACGGTCACACGCAAGAGCCGGCATTCTGCCAGCATGTTTCGCGCCTTGATAGAGCACGCTCAGAGGCGAGGTCAAGCCTGGCTGAGTGGGCGCGGCTTCACGAGCATGGCAGTTGAGCCGCGTGCGTCATAAAGGGTCGGAGACTCGCCGCCATTGAGGATTCTCAATTGATGGGCAGTGGAGGCTTGTTGCACCTGGATCGAGCGGCCGTTGTGCGCGTTGGCGCTCTGGCACTCGTTAAGCAGATGATTGAGCGCCTCGCTCTGGGCCAGCAGTTGCTCGCCGAGGCTGGACTGGGCGGCCAGCTGTTGCAGGCCGCTGGTGTCGGTTGGCAGGTTGAGGCTGGCGAGTATTTCGCTGCGCCGACGACCATGCTGATCGAGCAGGACGATCAGGCCTTGCTTGCTGGCAAGGATCTGCTCCAGCCGTTGCATGTCGCGACCGTGCAGTGCCAGGGATTCTTGCCCCAGCAAATCGAGCAACTGTTGAGCTGGCTCAAGGTCGTCGGTGATCAGTTGCAGTAAATTGTTATCGTGCATGGCTGGCCTTGGGTTTTAAGCGTCCAAAAGCCTGGCGCAAGCCTGGTGGGCTAGCGCTGGGCTTCGAAGTTGAGCAGTTTGCTGGCGACGCGGTTGCTGTCGACTTTATAGCTGCCATCGGCAATCGCGGCTTTCAACTCGGCCACACGGGCTTTGTCGACTGCGGGCTGATCGCGCAGCGTGTCGCTGATCTTCTGCAACTGCTGGGCCTCGTTGCTGAAGTGGACCGATTCCCCGCTCTGTTTGGCCGCGACCTGTTGGGTCTCGGTCGACGGCGGCGCGTTTTGAGCGGCGTCAGCAGATTCCTGGCTGGCACTGGTGCGCGTGCTGGTGAGCGTGGGGGAGCTGTTCAAACGGCTGAAATCGATAACCATGATGCGAAAAACCTCTGGGAATTTGGACGCTTGCCATGTTTTCGGCAAAATCGCGAAAAACTTTAGGCTCATTTCTCGATGAGCACGGGCGCGTCGGCATTTGCCCTGCGTGAGGCACAGTTTAGGGAATGGCTGGCACCTTCGCCAGTTATCTACATGGCCACTTCAACCTGGCCGGGGGCGATCACCTGAGCCTTGATCACCCGCTGGGAGTTCAGGTTCTTGACCCGGATCTGTTGGTTCATGCCGCCATTGGCCAGCGCCTCCCCGGGCATTCGTACGCTGAGCGTGCCACTGCGGGCGGTGATCACCACCTGATCGCCCTTGCGTACCACTTCGGCCTGCTCCAGGTGGACCAGGGTAATGACCTGGTCATTGACCATTGGTCGGACAATTTTTTGCCCGATCGCCTGGTCGACATTGGTCAGGTAACCCTGGTTGATCAGGCTGATGTCGCGCTCACGCAGAATCACATCCGCCGGCTCGATGATTGCGGCGCGTTTGAGCGGGCGGGTGCTGGTCACCACCTCGCGGAACAGTCGGACTTGCGCGGGCACGAACACGGTCCAGGGCGA
Organism: Pseudomonas sp. Irchel 3H3; assembly: GCF_900187635.1. Classification (NCBI taxonomy): domain Bacteria; kingdom Pseudomonadati; phylum Pseudomonadota; class Gammaproteobacteria; order Pseudomonadales; family Pseudomonadaceae; genus Pseudomonas; species Pseudomonas sp. Irchel 3H3. The sequence goes on from NZ_FYEC01000046.1 coordinate 8,174, forward strand.
GGTGCCGTCGCAACGGACCTTCACCGTGACTCGGCCCACTGGCTTGGCCGGGCTCTCCAGGGACGCTGTCAATTCCTTGTCGCAGGTCGGCAGGCGCAGACGGGGATCGAGTTGCTTGACCTCGATCTCGTAGCGGCCTTCGGTTTGGCTGGACGCCAGATAGTCTTCAACAGTGAATTCAAGAAAGCCCTGAGTGACGCCGATAAGTAGATCAGGCAAGGTAAGCGGATCTGCAAGGGCAGGGCTGCCAGCGTTGAAAAGGCACGCCGCCGCAACCGCGCCGAGCAATCGGCGGCAGGTTGAGGTCAGGCGTCGGAAAAATGTCGTGTTCACGTTCATAGCGGTTAAAAAGCAAGCGCCGTGCCGTTTAGTGATGAATGTGCGTCGCAACACACTTAGCGTTGGTGTAGGGGGCTGGGCATGGCTGGTGTAATGGATTCGGTAAACCAGCGCACACAACTGGTGGGGCAGAATCGCCTGGAGCTGTTGTTGTTCCGTCTCGACGGTCCGCAGCTCTATGGCATCAATGTGTTCAAGGTTCGGGAAGTGCTGCAATGCCCGAAACTGACCCTGATGCCCAAATCCAATCCTGTCGTGTGCGGTGTGGCAAGTATTCGGGGCGCAACCATTCCGATCATGGACCTGGCAATGGCCACGGGGTCGGGCGGGTTGCAGGACCAGAGCAATCCCTTTGTGATCATCACCGAGTACAACACCAAGACCCAAGGGTTCCTGGTGCGCTCGGTCGAGCGGATCGTCAACATGAACTGGGAGGAGATCCATCCGCCACCCAAGGGCACGGGCCACGATCACTACCTGACGGCGGTGACGCGGGTCGACAATCAGTTGGTGGAAATCATCGACGTCGAGAAGGTCCTGGCCGAAGTGGCGCCGGCACCGGAAGCGATTTCCGCCGGGGTGGTGGATGACGAGACGCAACACAAGGCGCTGTCGCTGCGGGTGCTGACGGTCGATGACTCGTCGGTGGCGCGCAAGCAGGTTTCCCGTTGCCTGCAGACGGTCGGGGTCGAGGTCGTGGCGTTGAACGACGGCCGGCAGGCGCTGGACTACCTGCGCAAGCTTGTGGAGGAGGGCAAGAAGCCGGAAGAGGAATTCCTGATGATGATTTCCGACATCGAGATGCCGGAAATGGACGGCTACACCCTGACCGCCGAGATCCGCAACGACCCGCGCATGCAAAAGCTGCACATCATCCTGCATACTTCGTTGTCAGGCGTATTCAATCAGGCGATGGTCAAGAAAGTCGGTGCCGATGACTTCCTGGCCAAGTTCCGCCCTGATGACCTGGCATCCCGGGTAGTCGACCGGATCAAAGCAGCAGATATCAGCTAGGTGGCCTTTGCCCCTGGCGATCAACACGATTTTAGAGGCGGCATCATTGTCTACGGGTAATTTGGATTTCGAACAGTTCCGGGTCTTCCTGGAAAAAGCCTGTGGCATTTTGCTCGGTGAAAACAAACAGTATCTGGTCTCGAGCCGTCTCAACAAACTGATGGAACAGCAAGGTATCAAGTCGTTGGGTGAGCTGGTCCAGCGCATTCAAGTCCAGCCGCGCGGTGGGTTGCGCGAGATGGTAGTGGACGCGATGACCACCAACGAAACCCTCTGGTTTCGTGACACCTATCCGTTTGAAGTGTTGAAGAACAAGGTCTTGCCCGAAGCGATCAAGGCCAGTCCCGGCCAGCGCCTGCGGATCTGGTCGGCGGCCTGTTCGTCGGGGCAGGAACCCTATTCGCTGTCGATGTCGATCGACGAGTTCGAGCGGACCAACATGGGCCAGTTGCGGATGGGGGTGCAGATTGTCGCCACCGATCTTTCCGGGACCATGCTGAACAACTGCAAGTCCGGCGAGTACGACAGCCTGGCGATTGGCCGCGGTCTTTCGCCAGAGCGCCTGCAGCGTTTCTTCGACCCGAAAGGGCCGGGGCGTTGGGCGGTCAAGGCGCCGATCAAGAGCCGGGTGGAGTTCCGCTCGTTCAACCTGCTGGACAGCTATGCCAGCCTGGGCAAGTTCGACATCGTGTTCTGCCGCAACGTGCTGATCTACTTCTCTGCCGAAGTGAAGAAGGACATCCTGTTGCGCATTCACAGCACGCTCAAGCCGGGCGGGTACCTGTTCCTCGGCGCGTCCGAAGCCCTCAACGGCTTGCCGGATCACTATCAGATGGTCCAGTGCAGTCCGGGGATCATCTACCAGGCCAAGTGATGGTCAGGTGGCAAAAAAAGCGGGAGTCCTCAGGGGCTCCCGTTTTTTATCGTGCTGCACAATCCTTGTAGCGCGCCTGTCGAGCAGCCCAAGGCGGCAGAAAAGCGGCAGGTGCCGGAAGACGCTTGCCGCTTTTCTGGCATTGCCACCTTGCCGCTTTCGGCCAAGGCCCCTGTTTGCGGGGCCTGGCGAGCTGGCACGGGGCTTGCTTTGTGCCTGTTACGAAAAATCAGGTCACCCAAAGGTTTGCGCCATGAGCATCAGCTTCGATAAAGCGCTCGGTATCCACCAACAAGCCCTCAGCTTCCGCGCCCAGCGTGCCGAAGTGCTGGCCAACAACATCACTAATGCCGACACGCCGAACTACAAGGCGCGGGACCTGGATTTCTCGGCGGTCCTGGCCGCCCAGGCCGACAAGAGCAAGAACGGCAGCTTCGCGTTGAACAAGACCAACAGCCGCCATATCGAAGCCCAGGGCCTGAGCAGCGGTGACGAGTCGCTGCTGTACCGCACGCCGATGCAACCGTCGATCGACCAGAACACCGTGGACGCCCAACTGGAACAGGCCAACTACGCCGAGAATTCGGTGAACTTCCAGGCCAGCTTCACCTTGCTCAATAGCAAATTCAAAGGGCTGGTAGCGGCCCTGCGCGGAGAGTAATTCATGTCCCTGTCGAGTGTTTTTAATATTGCCGGTAGTGGCATGAGTGCCCAGACCACGCGCCTCAACACCGTGGCCAGTAACATCGCCAACGCCGAGACCGTCTCGTCGAGCATCGACCAGACCTACCGTGCCCGGCACCCGGTATTTGCCACCATGTTCCAGGGTGGCCAGTCGGGCGGCGGTGACTCGCTGTTCCAGAACCAGGACGCGGCCGGCCAGGGCGTGCAAGTGCTGGGCGTGGTCGAGGACCAGAGCAATCTGGAAGCGCGCTACCTGCCGAACCATCCGGCGGCTGACGCCAAGGGCTACGTCTACTACCCCAACGTCAACGTGGTTGAAGAGATGGCCGACATGATTTCCGCCAGCCGTTCGTTCCAGACCAACGCGGAAATGATGAACACCGCCAAGACCATGATGCAGAAGGTCCTGACCCTCGGTCAGTGATAAGGGGCAGCGTCGATGAGTGTTACCGATTCCACCAGTGGCCTGAGTCTCAACGACATTCTTGCGAACTCCAAGACCACCGTCACCAACACCAGCAATGACGGCCTGGCAGCCGCTGCCGGCAGCAAGACCGGCAAGAATGAGCTGGGCAAGGACGCGTTCCTGCAACTGCTGGTGACTCAGTTGAAGAACCAGAACCCCCTCGACCCGCAGGACAACAGCGAGTTTGTCGCCCAGCTGGCGCAGTTCAGCAGCCTGGAAGGCATCACTACCCTGAACTCCTCGGTGAACAACATCTCGAGCTCGTTCAAATCGTCCCAGGCCCTGCAGGCGTCGTCGCTGGTGGGCCGTTCGGTAGTGGTCCAAACCGGCTCGGCCTATGTCGACAGCACCAAGAGCATGACCGGCTCGGTGGTTATCCCGGCCTCGGTGGCTGGCACCACGGTGACCATCAGCGACAAGGACGGCAAGGCGGTGAAAACCATCGAGCTGGGCAGCCAGGCCCAGGGCAATGCCAGTTTCGTCTGGGACGGCACCAACACCGCGGGTGAGAAAGTCGACCCGGGTACCTACACCTTCAAGGCCAGTGCGCAGATCGACGGCAAGGCAACTGACCTGATCACCTACCTGCCGGCGACCGTCAACAGCGTGACCCTGAGCCAGACCGGCGGCGAGATGATGTTGAACCTCGCCAACATGGGCTCCATCGCCCTGTCCAAAGTACAGACCATTGGTCTATAGAGCCGGCTAGCGCGGCAACAAGGAGTGGAATATGTCTTTCAATATCGGCCTTAGCGGTCTCTATGCGGCCAACAAACAACTCGACGTTACCGGCAACAACATCGCCAATGTCGCCACCACCGGCTTCAAATCCTCCCGAGTGGAATTCGAAGACGTGTACGCGGCAAGCAAGCTGGGTAACGGCAACAAGTCCATCGGCAGTGGCGTGAGCCTGGCCAACGTCTCCCAGCAATTTCGCCAGGGTGATGTGACCAACACCGGCAACGTGCTGGACATGGCCATCCGTGGTTCGGGCTTCTTCGTGCTCAACGACGGCGGTTCGCTGACCTACACCCGCGCCGGTACCTTCAACGTCGACAAGGACGGCTTCATCACCAACAGTGCTGGCACCGCGCGCCTGCAGGGTTATGCGGTCGATGAGAACGGCAAGATCCTCAAGGATGTAATCGGCGACCTGAAAATCGACCAGGCGAACCTGCAGCCGAAAACCACCGGCAACATTTCCTCGAGTATCAACCTGAACTCCAGCAAGCCGATCATCGATCCGGCGGTCACCCCGTTCGACCCGACCAAGATCGACACCTACACCGACATGTTCACCACCCCGATCTACGACAGCCAGGGCAACCAGCACAACCTGGACCAGTACGTGGTCAAGACCGGTGCCAACACCTGGCAGACCTACACCCTGGTAGAGGGGCGCAACCCGAACGGCTCGGCCTTCGTCCCGGCCGGCCTCGGTTCGCCGGCAACGCCGAGCAACCAGACTGCCATGACCATGAACTTCGGTTCCGACGGCAAGCTGCTGGACATCGACGCACCGGCCAGCGGCAGCCCGTACACCGTCAGCGGCAACTCGATTGTCATGGGCGCGGGCGTCTGGACGCCGGGTACGGTCAAGGATGGCGTGTGGACGGCCAACGGTGCCGTGGGCAATGCCACCGGCGTCACCAACGACCTGGCCCTGACCACCCAGTACAACTCGGCAACCATCCGCAACCTGCCGACCCAGGACGGCTACGCCACCGGCCAGATCACCAACCTGACCATCGACGGTACCGGTACGCTGTTCGCCAACTTCAGCAACAGCAAGTCCAAGGCGATCGGCCAGGTCACCCTGGCCAGCTTCAACAACGAGCAGGGCTTGCAGGCCGCCGGTGGCACCAGTTGGAAGGAGACCTACCTGTCCGGTTTCGCCGCGTACGACGCCGGCCAGACCGGCACCCTCGGTTCGGTGGTGTCCAACTCGCTGGAAGACTCCAACGTCAACCTGACCAATGAGCTGGTGGACCTGATCAAGGGCCAGAGCAACTACCAAGCCAACGCCAAGACCATCTCCACCCAGAGCACCATCATGCAGACCATCATTCAGATGGCCTGATGCCGGTGGGTTAAGCCTGCGGTACAAAAAAAGCCCCTCGTCGAGGGGCTTTTTCGTGGGGGCGGGAAGGGTCAGCCCATCATGTCCTTGATCATCCGCTCCTGTTCCATGAGCTCGCGTTGCCGGGCATCGATCCGTGACGACAGCGGGAAGTTGCTGCCGGCGCGTCGCTTGGCGAAGTCCAACTGCTGAATGGCCTGGCGATAGTCGCCCACCAGCGCGAAGTACTCGGCGCGCGCCTGGTGCAGGCCAATGATGTTGCCGGACAGGCCACGGGTTTCGGCAACCATGTACCAGACATCCGGATCGTCCGGGCGGGTCTTGAGCAGGGCTTCCAGGGCTTTTTCGGCATCGGCCGGGCGATTCTGCTTGAGCAGCAGGTCAACCCGGACCTGATTGAGCGGGTAGTTGCCCGGGAACTGGCTGAGCATCCGGTCGACCCGGCTTTGTGCGTCGGGCAGGCGATTGCTGGCCATGTCCAGGTCGATCTGGGCCAGGTTGTAGATGATTTCGTTGGGCGCCTTGGCCAGTAGCGGTTTGAGGCTCTCGCGGGCATCGCTGAGCTGGCCGGCCTTGACCTGGGCAATGGCCAGGCCGTAACGCGCCACGTCGTTTTTCGGGTTGTCGTCCAGCTGCGCGCGAAAACGCTTGGCGGCCAGCCCCGGGGTTTCCTCGTAGAACAACTGCACGCGGGCGCGAATCAGTTGGTAGGTCTGGGTGTCTTCCTTGCCGCCGACGGGTGCCTGTTCGGCGCGGTTACGGGTGTCGGCGATCCGCGATTCGGTCACCGGGTGCGTCAGGAGGAATTCCGGCGGCTTGGCATCGAAGCGGTACTGGCGCCCCAGACGCTCGAACATGCTCGGCATGGAGCGCGGGTCGTAGCCGGCTTTCTCCAGGTTGACGATGCCGATGCGGTCGGCCTCCTGCTCGTTCTGCCGGGAGAAGCGCCGTTGCTCCTGGATTGCCGCGGCCTGGGTCCCGGCGATTGCCGCGATCCCGGCGTCACCGGCGCCGGCCGCGGCGACGATGATCCCGGCGAGCAGGGCGGCCATCATCGGCACTTGCATGCGTTGCTGGGCTTCTACGCCGCGGGCGAAGTGGCGTTGCGACAAGTGCGCCAATTCGTGGGCCAGGACCGAGGCGTATTCGCCTTCGGTCTGTGCGTTGAGAAACAGGCCACCGTTGACCCCGACAATCCCGCCTGGCGCGGCGAAGGCGTTGAGCTGCGGGCTGTTGATCAGGATGAACTCAAGACGCCGGTCGTTCAGCTGACTGGTTTCCACCAGGCGATAGACACTGGTTTCCACGTAGTTTTTCAGTTGTGGGTCATTGAGTTGTGACACCTGGCTGCGCAACATGGCCAGCCAGGCGCGCCCCAGGTCATGTTCCTGCTGGGGCGAGACGATGGCAGAACTGGCGTCGCCAAGTGACGGCAAGTCGTCGGCGAAGCCTGGTGAGGCAAGCAGGCAAGCGAGCGTCAGCAGCGTGGGGCGCAGAAAAGTCATGCACAAAGCCTTAGTCGACAAAGAGCTTACTGTAGCCGGACACTTGCCTCGGGACCAGATATTCTAGGCGGCTCAATCACCTGTGCGGAGTGAAGTAATGACCGACGCTGTAGCCCATGATGCCGAACTGGACGCCAGTGGGCTCAATTGCCCATTGCCGCTGCTCAAGGCCAAGATGGCGCTCAATGGCTTGCCCAGTGGCGCCGTGCTCAAGGTGATCGCCACCGATGCCGGCTCGCAACGCGACTTTCGCACCTTTGCCCGTTTGGCCGGTCATACCCTGCTGCGCGAAGAAGACGCAGCCGGTGTCTATCGCTACTGGCTGAAAAAAGCCTGACTGGCCGCCTACCCATAAGGATCATTGATGTTCAAAGTGCTACGCGACTGGATTCAGCGCTACTTCTCCGACGAAGAAGCGGTGGTGCTGGCCGTCCTCCTGGTCCTGGCCTTCACTGCCGTGCTGACCCTGGGCGGGATGCTCGCACCGGTGCTGGCGGGGATGGTCCTGGCGTACCTGATGCAGGGCCTGGTCAGCACCCTGGAGCGCCTGCGCCTGCCCGGCGGGGTCGCGGTGGGGCTGGTGTTCGCGTTGTTCATGGGCGTGTTGCTGGTGTTTATCGTGGTGGTGCTGCCCTTGCTCTGGCACCAGTTCATCACTCTGTTCAACGAACTGCCCGGGATGCTCGCCAAATGGCAGTCGCTGCTGCTGTTGCTGCCAGAGCGATATCCGCACCTGGTGTCCGACGAGCAGGTGCTGCAGGCCATCGAGGTGGCGCGCAGCGAAATCGGCAAGTTTGGCCAGTGGGCATTGACCTTCTCGCTGTCGAGCCTGCCCCTGCTGGTCAACATCATGATCTACCTGGTGCTGGTGCCGATCCTGGTGTTCTTCTTCCTCAAGGACCGGGCCATGATCGGCCGCTGGGTGCGCGGCTACCTACCGCGTGAGCGGGCGCTGATTACCCGGGTCGGCCAGGAAATGAACCGCCAGATCGCCAACTACATTCGTGGCAAGGTCATGGAAATGGCGATCTGCGGCGGGGTGACCTACATCGGTTTTGTCGCCATGGGCCTCAACTACTCGGCGCTGCTGGCGCTGTTGGTCGGGGTGTCCGTGGTGGTGCCCTATGTCGGCGCGGTGGTGGTGACGGTGCCGGTGATGCTGATTGCCTTGTTCCAGTGGGGCTGGAGCGATCAGTTCATCTACCTGATGGCGGTCTACGGGATCATCCAGACCCTGGATGGCAACGTGCTGGTGCCGTTGCTGTTCTCCGAAGCGGTCAACCTGCACCCGGTGGCGATCATCTGTGCGGTGCTGCTGTTCGGTGGGCTGTGGGGGTTTTGGGGCGTGTTCTTCGCGATTCCCCTGGCGACCCTGTTCAAGGCCGTGCTGGATGCCTGGCCGCGCAAGGAACCGGTGGTGGCGCCGTTGTTGTAGCGCGGGCCTCATCGCGAGCAAGCCGCAAGCGGGCGCTCGCTCCCACAGGATCTATGCAACCCCTGTGGGAGCGAGCCTGCTCGCGATGGCGTCATCGCAGACGCCGAATAAATCAGCCCTTGGCCAACGCCTGCGCCGCGGCCAACACGGCTTCCACATGCCCCGGCACCTTCACGCCACGCCATTCCTGACGCAGAACACCGTGCTGGTCGATCAGGAAGGTGCTGCGATCAACCCCCATGTATTCCTTGCCATACAGCTTCTTCAGCTTGATCACGTCGAACAGCTGGCACAGGGCTTCGTCCTTGTCGCTGATCAGCTCGAAGGGGAATTGCTGCTTGCACTTGAAGTTCTCGTGGGACTTCAGGCTATCGCGGGAAACGCCGAACACTTGGGTGTTGGCCGCGAGAAACTGCGGGTACTGGTCACGAAAACCCTGGCCCTCGGTGGTGCAGCCCGGGGTGCTGTCCTTGGGATAGAAGTAGATCACCACCTGCTTGCCCTTGAGGGCGGCCAGGCTGACGGTCTGCCCGCTGGTGGCGGGGACTTCGAAGTCGGCGACCGGTTGGTCGATAGCGACGGCCATGGAAAGCTTCCTTACATTGGGTTCTGTGGGCGCCACGGTTCGATCAGCGCGTCCAGGTTCAGCGCGTCGGCGAAATCGAGGAACTGATCGCGCAGCCAACTGATCTGCACACCGGCCGGCAGGGTCACGGTAAAGGTGGCGTTGAGCATGGTGCCGCCAGTCTGGGGGGCCTGATAAGTGTCGCAGGTCAGGTTTTCCAGCTCGACGTTATGGTCGATGAAAAACTGGCACAGCTCATTGACGATGTCCGAGCGGTAGGCAGAACTGACGTACGCCACATACGGCAGGGCTTGCGGGCGATTTTCCAGCGCCGCGCTGCGTACCACGTTGACGGTGAAGGCGTGTTTCTTGGCCAGGCTCGGCAGACCGGCTTCCAGGCGCGCCAGGGCGTCCCAGGAACCGGAAATCTCCAGGATGAGTGCACTGCACTCGCCATGGCGAGTCAGGCGGGAGGTGACCACGGCGCAGCGATTTTCATGGCTGGCGCGGCACAGGACGTTAGTCAGCTCCATGGGGTTGGCGCCGAGGGCACTGATGACAAGGAATTGTTCGCGAACTGTGGGGGTGGACATGCAGCATTCCTAAAGCGATGAGCGGTCGGTACGTTTATAGGCTGATTCGTCGGGTGTGGGTCCGGATGCGTTATCAACAAAGCCCGAGCCAGAGGGTTGCTGCGAGCTCAAACAAGGTGAGTTCGGGTAGATGGCAACGCAGGGGCGGGGCTTGTGGAGCCGAAAATGGAGGCTTGAACCCGGCACATGAGCCTGTCGGTACTGATCAAAGTCTGAAGGGTAGCGAAAAGCGGCGCCAAGGGGAATGGCATGAGCGCAGTACTTCGCTTGTGCAAGCATCTTGGCGCCAGTACCATTACCGCTCTCTTTTTCCGGCAGGAGCGGTTGCATGATTGCGGGCAGTATGGTGGCACTGGTCACACCCATGGATGCACAGGGTCGTCTGGACTGGGACAGCCTCAGCAAACTGGTAGACTTTCACCTGCAAAACGGCACCCACGCCATCGTGGCCGTCGGTACTACTGGTGAGTCGGCAACCCTCGACGTAAACGAACACATCGAAGTGATTCGTTATGTGGTCAAGCAGGTAGCCGGTCGTATCCCGGTGATCGCCGGTACCGGCGCCAACTCGACGCGTGAAGCGATCGAGCTGACCTCCAATGCCAAGACCGCCGGCGCCGACGCCTGCCTGCTGGTGACTCCGTACTACAACAAGCCGACGCAAGAAGGCCTGTACCAGCACTTCAAGGCTATCGCCGAAGCCGTCGACATCCCGCAGATCCTCTACAACGTGCCGGGCCGCACGGCGTGCGACATGCAGGCCGAGACCGTGATCCGCCTGTCGACCGTGAACAACATCATCGGGATCAAGGAAGCCACCGGCGACCTGTCCCGCGCCCAGGCCATCCTCGATGGCGTGAGCGAAGACTTCCTGGTGTTCTCCGGTGACGACGCGACTGCCGTGGAGCTGATCCTGCTGGGCGGCAAAGGCAACATCTCGGTGACCGCCAACGTTGCCCCACGCGACATGGCCGACCTGTGCAACGCTGCCCTCAAGGGTGACGCCGTGACCGCACGGGCGATCCACGAAAAACTGATGCCACTCAATAAAACCCTGTTTATCGAGTCCAACCCTATCCCCGTGAAATGGGCGCTGCATGAGATGGGCTTGATGCCGGACGGTATCCGTCTGCCGCTCACCTGGCTCAGCGAAGCCTGTCACGAACCGCTGCGACAGGCCCTGCGCCAGTCCGGCGTATTGGTTTAATTGAGGAAGTAATACGCATGAAGCGACTGGCCGGACTTTCCGCACTTGCCTTGATTATCTCCAGCACCAGTGGCTGTGGATGGGTCTGGGGCCCGGAAGGTTATTTCCGTGACCGTGGTAGCGATTACCTCGAAGCGCAACAGACTGCCCCGATGCAACTGCCGCCGGATGTCCAGACCGCCAAGCGTCTGGACCCACTGCTGCCAATCCCGCGCAACGTGGCCGACGACACCGTCAAGGGCGAGTACGTGGTGCCACGTCCGCAGCCGTTGACGGCGATTGCCGAGGCCAGCGACTACAGCCTGCAGAAAAGCGGCGACTCGCGCTGGGTAATGGCGCAGCGTCCTCCGGCCGAAGTCTGGCCAGTGGCGGTGCAGTTCTTCCAGGACAACGGTTTCCGCCTGGACCAGCAGCGTCCGCAAACCGGCGAATTCACCACCACCTGGCAGCGTTCCGACGAACTGTCGGCAACCATGACCAAACGCCTGGCCAGCGCCGGCGTGGCCGCCGATGCCGAAACCCGGGTACGGGTGCGCATCGAGCCAGGCGTGCAGCGCAACACCAGTGAAGTCTACGTGGTCAGCGCCGAGCGTCCTGCTGGCAGCAGCGACGACGTGGCCTTCACCAACCGTTCGGTCAACACTGGCCTGGACGCTGCGCTGGTCGACGACATGCTGGTCAGCATGAGCCGCATCTCCGAGAAGGGCGGTTCGGTGTCGATGCTCGCTTCCCGTGATTTCGATGCCCCAAGCCGTGTCAGCCTGATCGAAGACGGCAGCGGCAACCCGGTGCTCAACGTCGGCAACGACCTCGACCGTGCCTGGTCGAGCGTGGGTCGCGCGCTGGAGCAGGGCGAATGGCGTGTGGAAGACATCAACCGCAGCCTGGGCCTGTACTACATCAACCTGGCCGAAAAAGCCGAGCGCAAGGACGAGAAGCCAGGCTTCTTCGCCAGCCTGTTCGGCAGCTCTCCGGTCAAGGAAGAAGTCGAGGCGCGCGCCGAGCGTTACCAGGTGCGCCTGAGCAAGGTTGGCGAGAACGTCCAGGTGACCGTCGAAAAAGACATCAACACCGTTGCGCCGGCTGAAGTGGCGCGCAAAGTGTTGGGCGTGATTCAGGACAACCTGGGCTGATCCGATGCGTTTTGCCGTTCTCGGCAGCGGTAGCCAAGGGAACGGCACGCTGATAGCCAGTGACGACACCGTCGTGCTGGTCGATTGTGGTTTCTCCCTGCGAGAAACCGAAAAACGCCTGCTGCGCCTGGGGATAAACCCGGCGCAACTGAGCGCGATTCTGGTGACCCACGAACATGCCGACCACGTGCATGGCGTGGGTTTGCTGTCTCGGCGCTACAATATTCCGGTTTACCTCAGTCGTGGCACCTTGCGCGGGATGCGCAAGCCGGTTGATCCGGCAGGGTTCGTGGCCGGGGGCGACCAGCTGCAGATCGGCGGGCTGGAGATTGGCGTGATCGCCGTGGCCCACGACGCGCAGGAACCGACGCAGTACGTCTTCAGTGACGGCACCCGGCGCTTTGGCCTGCTGACCGACCTGGGTTCGTACTGCGCCACCGTGCTGGACGGCTACAAGGACCTCGATGCGTTGATGATCGAGTCCAACCACTGCCGCGACCGCTTGGCTCGGGGTCACTACCCGACCTTTCTCAAGCAGCGGGTGGGTGGCGAACTGGGACATTTGAACAACCACCAGGCGGCATTCCTGGTGTCCGAGTTGGGCTGGAAAGACCTGCAACACCTGGTACTGGCCCATCTGAGCAGCAAGAACAACCTGCCGCAGCTGGCCCGGCAATGTTTTGTCGACACCCTTGGGTGCGACCCGGACTGGCTGCAACTGGCCGATCAAGATTCAGGGCTCGACTGGCGACATATCGCCTAGCCCATCTACTTAGCAAGCGGAGCCCATCATGGAAAAACGTGAAGAACTCTACCGCGGCAAAGCCAAGTCGGTTTACCAGACCGACGACGCTAACCGCTTGATCCTGCTGTTTCGCAACGACACCTCGGCGTTCGACGGCAAGCGCATCGAACAGCTCGACCGCAAAGGCATGGTGAACAACAAGTTCAACGCCTTCATCATGCAGAAACTCGAAGCAGCCGGCGTGCCGACCCAATTCGACAAGCTGCTGGGCGACAACGAGTGCCTGGTGAAGAAGCTGGACATGATCCCGGTTGAATGCGTCGTGCGTAACTACGCCGCCGGCAGCCTGGTCAAGCGCCTGGGTGTGGAGGAGGGCATGAAGCTCAACCCTTACACCTTCGAACTGTTCCTCAAGGACGACGCCAAGGGCGACCCGTTCATCAACGAATCCCACGTCGTGGCATTCGGTTGGGGCACCGCCGAGCAACTGGTGCGCATGAAAGAACTGTCGCTCAAGGTCAACGAAGTGTTGAGCAAGCTGTTCGACGACGCAGGCCTGCTGCTGGTCGACTTCAAGCTCGAATTCGGCGTGTTCCATGACGGCAGCATCGTCCTGGGTGACGAATTCAGCCCGGACGGCTGCCGCCTGTGGGACAAGGCCACCGGCAAGAAAATGGACAAGGACCGCTTCCGCCAGGGTCTGGGCGACGTAATCGAAGCCTACGAAGAAGTCGCCAACCGCCTTGGCGTACCGCTGTAATCGACGCAAGCATCTGATAGCACGGAAAAAAATTCACTTTAGGGTTTGCATTCGGTGAACCTGCTGTTATGATGCGCGCCGTTGGAGAGATGCCAGAGTGGCCGAATGGGACGGATTCGAAATCCGTTGTACCTTCACCGGTACCTAGGGTTCGAATCCCTATCTCTCCGCCATTATTTAGCCTAAAGGCCCCGTTTACGGGGCCTTTTTGCATTCTGTGGTTTCTGTTCCCTCATTTTTCCCCCATGTGGATTTTGGAAAGATATCCGTGTCGTTAGATGGCTCGGGATCTAGTACTTTGCCGTGCTGGCGAGTGCGTCAGGCCCCAGGGTCGTCGTTTGTGTCGCATTGGCACTGCCATAGCGCTCTCTAGCGCATGTTGAGTCCATAAGGCCATAAGGAGGGAGGGGTATTCCAGGTGCATGCCCGTCGGCTCCTGTGTCGCTCCCTGCAGCACAGGGTAACCAGCATCCATCAATCTACAGGTACCCGCCGGCGGAGAGGGGACCCTGGAATCTGAATCTCTCCAGTTAAAAACAACCAGCTTGAGGTATGACCTAACAAACAGGACATACCGTCATGACCCTTTCATTCAAACCCAAACGCATCCCTGATAATACGAACCTGCGCTACTGGCATGAGGGCACCTACGATGGCTACCCGCTCATGGTGGACAAGGGCCCCTTCATTGGGCAGTACTTGGAAAAGTTATGCCAGACCCTGCAATACGCTCTGTCTGACTACGCCCGTGTATTTGCCTTCAGATTTGACTTAAGGCTGCCCTGTGGGAAGCCGTTGCCTGATGATGCGGTGACCAATCAGGTGATACAACGCTTCAAGGCGTCACTGGATGCACAGATCAGTCATGATCGTGAGCGAGCGCGGATACGCAATAGATCATCCCATGACACTTGCGTGAGGCTCTTTTGGGTGAGAGAAGTGGGGCGGGCTTGTCGTCCTCATTACCACTGCATTGTGTTCCTCAATCGTGATACTGAATGCTTTTTTTCCATCTGCAGCAACGTGAGAGACACTCTGTTTGTGGGCATAAGGCTAGGCAATCGAATCAAATAAATATCTAAGTGGAAGGGAGCATCTGCGGTATGCCCCCCCCGTAATGGCTGCTATCGCTCGGTCATTGTCGCCGCAATTATCAATAAAGGCGCGCAATAAGTTACGCGATGCTGCGCAACTTATTGCGCACTAGTCTGTGAGTTTTTAAGTGCGTGTACTGTAATGTTTGTTCACAGAGTTATCAGCAGCTGATTGTGCAACTTCTTGCGCATAGTGACGGTTTGGTTTTGGTCGGTGGGCGCATCGTAAGCGGGCAGGGTGTTCTCAGAAAAAGTCAGCTAAATAAATCTGTTTATTTTGGGTGCTGCATAAAGGGTTGTTCGTACATCTGTATTTTTAGGGTAAGGTGTTTTGGTAGATAAGGTGCGGGTATTTGAAGTTTTTACCTTGCATAAAAAATGATAAGATTTGAACTTTCAGTTAGTACGTATAAGGACATTTCAATGGTCGAGCGCGTTTTACTACCCCTTTGCACTTTACTGCTGCTAACAGGCTGTCAAGCGCAATCCTCCTCACTGCCAAAAAGCCAGAAGCTCTCGCCGGATAAAGTCGCCCAGATCGCTGCGACCATTGAGCAGAAATACCCAAAACTCTCCACCGAGGTTCGTGGCAAGCTACTGAATACCGTGGTGCAGTCATTGGACAATATGGTGTTTGTCGAGGGGGGGGAGTTTCAGATGGGGGATTTTGGTTGGCCTTATGACGATGACCCTACAAATATGTGCGACTGGCCATGCGGTGTGGACCCGGAACGGATGGGGCATATCAGCATGGACGGTGATGACGACTTCGTTCATCCCGTTAAACTGAGCAGTTACTCCCTGTCGAAATTCCAAACAACACTGGGTGATTTCGACTTGTTCTTTATTGCTCATGGCAAACCGTTGTTTGATGCGGAAAATCGCAAGCGAGAAGACCTGAAGGAAATTATTTACGCGCCCAAGCTGCCAGCGCCTGTCCAAAGCTGGCAAGAAGCCAAAGATTACTGCGGTTGGTTGGGGGCGCTCAGTGGTTTTTCAGTGGATCTGCCCACAGAGGCTCAGTGGGAATATGCCGCCCGCAATCGGGGGCAGCATGTGGCGTTCTCCACCGACAATGGCAGTTTAAACTACGGACGCAATTTTCCTGCATCGGGTAAAGGTGAGCGCCTCACCTTTGCAGTGGATAGCTTTGTCCCCAACCCCTTGGGGATTTACAGCCTGTCCGGAAATGCCACTGACTGGGTCAATGATTGGTACGACAAAGACTATTACCGGGTGTCACCACTGATAAACCCTGCCGGCCCCGAGACAGGCACACTCAGAATTCGTAGGGGTTCGGGGTATGGCGAAGACCCATTGCTCAGCGCGAGTACCGTACGACGGTGGGCAGATGAACCTGTAAGAAAACGGCACGCCCCAGGCTATAGCTTTCGCTGTTCAGTGCAATCCGATCAGCCGCTATAGAGCAGAAACAATGAGGGCGCTATCAATACGCCCTCATTATTTGCTCAGCGTTTAGGCCAAACCATCAAACAGGCCGCTGTTCTGTGCTGCCATCAGCACTTTCTCCTTGCGCCAGGCATTGCTGGGGTTCCAGGCCAATCGGGCCGGACTGTCGGAAGTTTGGTTTACCGCCAGGCTATCAATAAAACGATTGAACTGGTCTTGTTCGTGTCCATTTAGCAAGGCGTTAATCCGCTCCAAACTCGCCATGGCCTTGACCTTTGTCCCGTCGAGGGAGCAATGCTCCAGCACTTCAATAAATTGCCGCCAGCGGCGTACCTCAGAGAGAAGAATGACCAGAGCCTTCTCCTGTTTTTCGTTGAAACTACCAATCCCCCTGGCGATAACACCTTCGGTCAGTAGGTAGACCATCGGCCCAATGGTTTCTGGCGGCAACACGCTCAGAGGTACATCCTGCTTTCGAACCCGGATGATTCTATCTTTCTCATGAACGATTAGATAGTTGGCCGGCGCTTCCGTCTCAATAAATTGCACAGTGCTGTACGGCTACTTGCGCACTTGTTTGTGAGTTGTTAAGTGCGCGCACTGTAATGTTTGTTTGCGGAGTTATCAGCAGCTGATTGTGCAACTTCTTGCGCATAGTGGCGGTTTGGTTTTGGTCGGTGGGCGCATCGTAAGCGGGCAGGGTTTTCTCAGAAAAAGTCAGCTAAATAAATCTGTTTATTTTGGGTGCTGCATAAAGGGTTGTTCGTACATCTGTATTTTTTAGGGTAAGGTGTTTTGGTAGATAGGGTGCGGGTATTTGAAGTTTTTACCTTGCATAAAAAATGATAAGATTTGAACTTTCAGTTAGTACGTATAAGGACATTTCAATGGTCGAGCGCGTTTTACTACCCCTTTGCACGTTACTGCTGCTAACAGGCTGCCAAGCGCAATCCTCCTCACTGCCAAAAAGCCAGAAGCTCTCGCCGGATAAAGTCGCCCAGATCGCTGCGACCATTGAACAGAAATATCCAAAACTCTCCACCGAGGTTCGTCGCAAGCTACTGAATACCGTAGTGCAGTCACTGGATAACATGGTGTTTGTCGAAGGTGGCGAGTTTCAGATGGGTGATTTTGGTTGGCCGCATGACGACGACCCGGCAAACATGTGCGACTGGCCATGCGGCGTAGACCCGGACCGAATGGGACCGATCAGTATGGGCGTTGATAATAAATTCGTTCATCTCGTTAAGCTGAGCAGTTACTCCCTGTCGAGATTCCAAACAACATTGGGCGATTTCGATTTGTTTTTTATTGCTCAGGGCAAACCGTTGTTTGATGCGGAGCTACGTAAGCGAGAGAATTTACAGTTCCGCTATCAACCTGACTTACCAGCTGCTACTCAAAGCTGGCAAGAAGCCAAGGATTATTGCGTCTGGGTAGGAAAACTGAGTGGTTACCCTGTGGATTTGCCTACGGAAGCCCAGTGGGAGTATGCCGCCCGCAGCCGAGGCCAGCATGTGGTATTTCCTACTGACAATGGCAGTTTAAACTACGGACGCAATTTTCCTCTCCAAGGAAAGGGACGAACATTTGCTGTAGACAGTTTCGTTCCTAATCCGCTAGGACTCTATAACATGTCAGGCAACGCTACCGACTGGGTAAACGACTGGTACGATAAAGACTATTACCGCCACTCGCCATTGGAAAACCCTCAGGGCCCGGCTACCGGAACGGAACGAATCCGTCGAGGCACTAATGCAGGCGAAGATCCTTTGCTCACGGCCAGTACTGTTCGACGATTCCCTAATGAGCCTACAAGAAGCCGGCATTTACCCGGTACAAGTTTCCGCTGCGCAATCCAATCCAATCAACCACTTTGAAGCACTCCAGAAGACAACAAAGTCGCTCTCAAGCGCCCTTGTGGTCCTTCAACATCATCCCAAACCATCAAACCGGCCACTGCGCTGTGCGGCCACCAGCACATTCTCCTTACGCCAAGCATTGCTGGGGTTCCAGGCCAATCGGACTGTAGTATCGGAGGTCTGGTTAATCGCCAAACTGTCAATGAAACGATTGAATTGGTCTTGTTCATGGCCGTTAAGCAAGGCGTTAATTCGCTCCAAACTCTCCATGGCATTGACCTTTGTCGCGTCGAGTGAACAATGCTCCAGCACTTCAATAAATTGCCGCCAGCGACGAACTTCGGACAGAAGAATGACCAAGGCCTTTTCCTGCTTTTCGTTGAAGCTACCAATCCCTCTGGCGATAACTCCTTCTGTTAGCAGGTAGACCATGGGACCAATGGTTTCAGGCGGCAACACGCTCAGTGGAACGTCTTGGTCCCGAATCCGCATGATCTTATCTGTCTTATGATGAATGAGATAATCGGCTAGTGCTTCAGCTTCTATCTTCGTGGCTTGTCGATCTTCCCACCAAGCAAGCATTTCTCCGCGCCCTAACTCAAACCCCTCAATGGTCTTTTTCACCGGAGAGGTCGCCACCTGATACAGCCCTGATGCCATATAGCTAAAAGCTTCCTTCGTCACCCCCGACAGGTGCCTGTAGTCTATATCCGCTAAGACATTACAAAACAGCAACGTCAGCTTTCCCACCTGCTCAAGGTCCACCACCGTACCAAACCCACCACCGGCACCAGGACCAAATACCAGCGAGCCTTTGCAGCTAAATGCCAGCCGGTTATTCGCGATACTGATACCAAATTCACCGGCGGCACCAATACCCACCGCAGCATTACCCTCAACCTTGACTTCGGCCAGCTTGGCCCAATTGCTATTGGCGTTTGCCTGGCCGACGACGGATTTCCCCGTCCCTTGTTTATCCGGCTCAACCCACTCAAAGGCACCGCTCAGGGCGCCACCGGCTTGAGCACCAGCAAAGGCCTCGCACTTGACGCCGATATTGCCACTACGACCGACTTCCATTGTCGGAGTACCCAGTAGCGCGGTAGCTCCTGCGGGTGTTTCAGTTGGCTTGTATTGTGTTTTGACCCCGGCCTCACCCTGTGTTTTCGCACCGACAAAACACGACAACTCCAATTTCCCACTCAGACGAAATACGCCCATCGGGTGAAGCACTTCCTTACCCAAAGCATTGCGATAGGCCATGTTCGCGACGTGGCCACCCTGGTCAGGAAAATACGAATTCAGGGATACTGAAGCTTCCGCCAGCGAGAACGCCGCGCTCCCTTTAACGCCCACGTCGATATTGCCCTCTTTGGGATTCCAGTTATTGACTCCAGCACTGGCACTCGCCGCGAATCGCAGGGCATGAGCTTCTGCAGCGACGGCATAGGGCGAGGCATCGCTTTCATTAGAAGTCCAGGACACTTCCTGATGCAGCGCGTTGAGCAGGTTGTCCTGTTTGCTGGTCCAGGTACTGATCTTGAGTTCCAGGTTGCCCAACGGCCCTGCTTTGCGTCCTCCACCGACCGCATTTTTGATGTCCTTGATCAGGTTAGCGGCCAGTTGCTTGTTGAAGGGTTTTCCGGCGATGACGCGGGTAGGGACTCGGACATTCCATGGGGTGGTAGTTCGCCACGGGATCGAGATGTAATGACGCCGAGTCGGGTCGCTGAATAGGATGATTTCAACTACGGTAACGCCGGACTTGGTCTGGCTCCCGCGTTGACGTTCAGTGCTGCGTCCCTTGCCATGCTTGAGATCCGGGGCGGCGCTGTTGGCACTGGTAGAGCTGTCTTCGGGTTCGGCTTTTTTTTGGGCCGCCAACCGAGCACGGAGCTTGCCGATTTGCTGATCCAGCTCCAGGGTTTTCTTGCTCTGCAATGACTTCCAGTTGGCTTCAAATTGCGTAAACCCAAAAGAACTGGGTGTGTAATCCTGATACCAGTCACGCGCCTCCTGCAAGGCCGCCATTGTCCCCTGAAGATCTTTATCGGTGGTCAGCAGCGTGGCTTTTGTTTGCTGGGATTTGGTATCCCGCATCAGTAACCCGGCGCCTTCAGCCTTGACCGTCCAAGCGTCTTTCACGCATCCGGCACACGAGCATCTGGCATTTGGGTCTTGAGGTTTCGCGCACTGAATGGAAGGCAAAGCCTTGGCCAGGTTCTGATGCAGCTCATCCATCAGTTTCTGGACAGCGCTGATTTCCTGCTTCAGTGCCTTGGACTGTTTGTCGGTCAGGACATAAAAATGCGGCTCGCCGGTAATGTGGGCCACATCGACCAGCTCTTCATCACACTCGGCCTGCCCCTTGAGTGCGGTGGAGGTGGCACTGTCCGCATGCATCGGTGGCGGCAGTGCCGGCTTAGGCGCGGTGTTGGGGAGCTTCAGCTCCCAGCCAGGCTTGATGTAGTTGGGATCGGTGATGATCGGGTTAAGTGCTTGTATCTCAGCCGTTTTAGCGCCGTGTTGCTGGGCAATTGCCCCCAACGTATCGCCGCTTTTAACCGTGTATGTGTTGTTCATCGGATCATCGTCCTTGTGATTCAGAGACGCTCAAGCTCGATTAACTTGTCGCCAAGGCCCAAGTCATCACGGGCCAATAATTCGGTATTTGGAAAACTGCTCCAGAAGCCATCGCCCTGACGCAACGCCAGGCGTAACCAACGCTCCTGCTCGGCCAGTTGCAGATACCCTGTTTGCCGGGCCCCGAGCAGTTGCCGATGAACGAACTCCACCGGTTCAGGCATCGACAGTACCGTCTGATAGTCCAGGGCGAATCGTCCGGCCAGTACTTTCAAGCGGTGCTCATCCATCTGAGCCTGGCGCTCGAAGCTCAGGTGCAACCAGCCAGGCTCCTGAATCTCAACGTCCGGGTCAGGTCGAGGGTTAGCCAGATGGCGCCAGCCCAGCTCGTTGCGCCAGACCATATCGGTGAGCGGCCCCATGAACTGCAACAGCTCCGTTTCATCGAGGCTGTTCAGCAGTGGCTCCAGCCAGCGCGGATCGAAAAAACGCATCAACTGGGCCGGCGTGTCATCGGTGCTGATGGTTAGCAGGCTGCGCCAATGCTCAACGGCTTGCTTGAAGGATTGCTCATCCTCCAGATAGGCAACACACCCGGCATCGGCCCGATCCAGCAGCCTGCTGGCGTACTCCATCGAAGCACCTGGTGCCGGACACAGCAATGCAAATGGCCCGGCAGCTTGCAACCCGGCGTAGGGGGTATCGTCGAAGAGCGGCATACAGCGTTCGACGCCATAGCCAATGACCTGATCTAGATAAGCTGGTAGCTCCGGGTCAAAACTGGCATCCAGAATCACGCACAGGACTCCCGGTGCTTCAGGCGTCTGAAAGGGTGAGGCGATGGACTTGATCATGCCGTCTTACCTGGATGGTGGATTGGGCAATGACCTGATGCGTCGAGTTGGCAACCAGGAATAGGTAAGAGAGCACCTGCCACCGCCTGCTGTTGGTAAAACAGCAGACTAGGAAGCGGCAATGCGGGTGGCGCCGTCACCCCTTCAAACATCCCAGGCAACACCGGAGCAGCAGCGGTTCCCGAAGCGGGGGCGCCACCTATTTGAATCTCGGTACTGCTGAAAATACCGCCAGGGCCAATCACGATGTGCTGACCACCGCCTTTCAAGGTAATGCTGGCCCCTGCGTCCAGGATCAGATGGGCACCGGCCTTGAGGTGGACCTGTTGACCAGCCTCGATTACCACCGTTTGCCCTACACGGGTGTGGCTGCTGCTAGCTACCTGTAAGTAGTCGTTAGCCTTGAGCTGGACTTTGCGGTCAGCGGTGACGGTGCGTTGCTCTTCAGCTTCCAGCACCGCAATGCTGTTGCCCTTGATGGTTTCCCGGCGCTCGTTACCCACTTCCAGCCGACTGTCATGTTCGACCTTCTGTTCCATGTCACGCTGAGCACGCAGGTAGATCAGTTCCTGTCCCGCACGGTCTTCAATCGACAGCTCGTTGTAGCCGCCACTGTGGGGGGAGCTGTGGCTACGTAGCACAGTTTTGGTTTTGTTCGCGGGCAAGGGGTACGGTACAGGCGTTACCTTGTTAGGCACACACCCCGTAATTAACGGATTATCGGGATTGCCTTCCAGGTAGGTCACCACCACTTCCATGCCGATGCGCGGGATGGTCACCGCACCGAAACTGTCTCCCGCCCAGCTGGATGACACCCGTAACCAGCAACTGCTCTTGTCGCTACCCAGTTCGGCGCGGTCCCAATGGA